>NZ_JBQJIK010000028.1:0-87901 GCF_052078665.1 Inquilinus sp. CA228
CATTGGGGCTGGCCGGCGGCGGCCGCGGCCGGCCAGCCCCAATGGCTCGCCGCGGCGGCCAGCAGCGGCGGCCCCAGCAGCGACCCGGAGGCGCCGCCCTGGGCCAGCAGGCCGTTCGCCGTGGCCATGTCGCCGCCGGGCCCGACCGCGTCCGGCAGGCGGGCGAAGACCACGGCCGGCACGGCGCCGGAGATCGCGTTCAGCAGCATCGCCGCCACGGCTGGCCAGAGCCAGGATCCCTCCGACGGGGTGAACACGGCGAACAGCAGCAGCGCCGGCACGATGATTCCGACAGCGGTGAAGCCGCCGAGCGGCCGGTCCCGCCGCATCCACCAGGCGGCGGCCAGGCCGCCCAGCACCGCAGCGAAGGCGGCCGCCCCGGTGATCAGCCCGGCCATCGAGGCCGAGACGCCGCGCTGGCTGGTGAAATAGGCCGGCATCACCGCCAGCAGACCGACCTCGAACACCGTGTAGCAGGCGAAGCCCACCGCCATCAGCCAAGCGCCAGCCGGCGCCCGGAGCGGATGAGCGCCGTTCTTCGCGGCCCGGCGTGGCGCGGCCTCCGGCGGCGTCGGCAGGCGCCAGGACGGCAGCAGCAGCAGGGCGGTCAGCGCGGCGCTGCCCAGCAGCACCCAGCGCCAGGGCACGACCTCCACCCCCAGGCCGGCGAGGATGCTGCCGACGGCGAAGCCGACCGGGAAGAAGGTGCTCCACAGCGCCAGCGCGGTCGCCCGCTGCGCCGGGGTGGCGACGGCGATGGTCAGGGTCGGGGCGGCGACCGCCACGGCGAGATAGGCCGCGGCCTCGACGACCCGCCACAGGAACAGCCCGGCCACGGCCGAGGTGGCGGCCATGCCGGCGGCGGCAATGGCCATCAGCAGCAGCCCGGCCAGCAGGGCGCGGCGGGCGCCGACGCGGCTGATCACCACCCCGGCGAACAGCCCCAGCGTGGCGCCGCCGATCTCGAGCAGCGACACCAGCAGCGCGGCTACGGTCAGGTCGAGGCCGAGATCGTGCTGCATCGGCGGCAGCAGCGCCGACAGCTTGCCGAGCTGCGCCGCGGCGGCCACGCCGGCGGCGTAGATCACCAGGATCGCCAGCCAGGATCCGCGCGACGACATGATCACTCCGTGTTCAGGACCGGGCGATCGTAGCGAAGAAGCGGGGGAGGGCGGCTGAATAAGATATTCAGCCGCCAGAGGCTCAGGCGATGGTCTCGGCCAGGCGCACGAAGGCGCCGTCGGACAGCTGCAGCCGGGTCCAGCGCATGCGGCCCTGGCGGATCGGGACGATCGGCGACCCGTTGGCCCCGGTGTCGAGCTCGACCGCGGGCGACTCGGGCTCGAACCAGCCGTCGTCGGTCAGGGTGGCCTCGGCGGCCTGGATCTCCGGCGTGGCGAAGCGCCAGAGCGAGACGCCCAGTAGCTCCGGCGTGCGGAAGTTCCAGTCCTGGTCGCGCCCGCGCGATGCGGCCAGCAGCCGGTGCGTCAGGTCGCAGACCAGATGGGCGCTGGCGGAGGAGTCGGTGACCAGCCGGGCCAAAGCGTGGTCCGCGGCGCTATCGAGCCGCGCGCTCATCAACTGGCGCAGGCGGCCCTGCTCCTCGGCATCGGGGACCAGCGTGCCGGCCTCCCAGCGCGACACCATCGCCTGCGACACGCGTAGCAGCTCGGCGGCATGGGCCTGCTTGACCCGCCGCAGTGCGCGCCACAGCCGCAACGACCGGCCGAGGCCGTCGGCGGCGCAGATGCTGTATCCCGGGACGGTCATGATGGGCGAAAGATGGGCCGTCCGGGCGCGAGTGTCCAGCGTTGGGGCGTGAGGATCCCCCCACACTGTCATGCCCGGGCTTGACCCGGGCATCCAGAGAGCGTCGACACCCTCTGGATTGCCGGTCAAGTCCGGCAATGACAGGAAGGGGAGGGGCGGGCGTCAGCTCTCCCAATCCGAGCCCAGGATCACATCGGTGAAGTCGACCCGCTGGTAGGTCGGGTCCATCCGGGCCAGCACGTCGGCCTTCACATTGCCGAAGGTGGTCTCCGGCTTGCGGATGGTGCCGTGGGCGAAGGCCTCGATGATGCCGTGCTTGAAGTCGTGGCCGCGCGGATGGGCGTGCACCACCTGGCGCCGCTGCTCCTGAGTGAAGTCGTGGAAGGCGAGGCCCAGAACGTCCATCTCCACCCCGGCCGTCACCAGCGCCACGACCGGGTGCTTGTGCTCCGGGATGCCCGGGGTGGTGTGCAGGGCGATCGAATCCCACACCAGGTCGATGTCGGAATCGGCGATGCCGTGGCGCTTCAGGAAGTCGCGCGCGGCGTTGGCGCCGTCGACCTCGAAGCGCAGGTCGGGGCTGGAATAGGCGTCCACCAGGCCCATGTCGTGGAACATCGCCCCGGCGTACAGCAGCTCGGGATCGAACTTCAGACCCTTGCGCTGCCCGGTCAGGGCGCCGAACAGGTAGACCCGGGTCGAGTGGTGGAACAGCAGGTCGCTCTCGGTGTCGCGCACCAGCTCGGTGATCTCCCGGGCCATGGCGCTGTCGGGAATGCGGATGCCGGCGATGGACATGGTCGTGAACCTTCCGTCGGTTTCGATGCCCTTCATGTGAGCTGCCGACGCCGTCCTCCTCAACGCGGCGGGGGCGGCGCTTCCGGACAAGCGCACGCGGAAATCGGACATTGCGGCCGGGCGGCGGTCATGGGATCGGTCGGCGACAGCAGGAGAGGAACGGGATGCCGGTGCGGACGGTCGCGATCGCCATCTTCCCGGGGGTGCAGGCGCTGGATGTCGCCGGCCCGGTCGATGTCTTCGCCGAGGCCAATGGCTTCATCGACGCCGCCGACCGCTATGAGACGCTGCTGGTCGCCGCCGACACCGCGCCGCTGCGCGCTTCTAACGGCATGCAGATGATCGCCGACCGCAGCTTCGGCGAGGCCGCGGAGCCGTTCTCGATGGTGCTGGTCGCCGGCGGCCCCGGCCTGCCGACGGCGGCGCCCGACCCGAGGCTGTCCGGCTGGCTGGCGGCGGCCGCGCCGCGGGCCGGGCTGCACGGGTCGATCTGCACCGGCGCCTTCGCCTTCGGCCATGCCGGGCTGCTCGACGGGCATCGCGTCACCACGCATTGGCAGAACGCGCCGCGCCTGGCAGAGCTGTTCCCGCGGGCCCAGGTCGAGCTCGACCGGATCTATCTGCGCGACGGCGCGCTGGTGACCTCGGCCGGGGTCACCGCCGGCATCGACCTGGCCCTGGCGCTGGTGGCGGAGCATCATGGCGCCCGGGTGTCGCTGGCGGTGGCGAAGCGGCTGGTGGTGGTGGCGCAGCGCCAGGGCGGCCAGTCGCAGTTCAGCCCGTTCCTGACCGCGCCGGCCAACCTGGACTCGCCGCTCGCCCGGGTGCAGGCGCATGTCATGCAGACCATCGGGGCGACCTTCACGGTCGAGGCGCTGGCCCAGGTGGCGGGCATGAGCAGCCGCAACCTGGCGCGGCTGTTCGTGCAGGAGACCGGCGTGACGCCGCATGAATTCGTCGAGCGCGCCCGGGTCGACGCCGCCCGCAACCTGCTGGAGGGCAGCGACCGGGCCCTCAAGGTCGTGGCCTATGATTGCGGCTTCGGCAGCCCCGACCGCATGCGCATCGTCTTCGCCAAACGCCTCGGCGTCACGCCCGCCCAATACCGTGCCAGCTTCCGGGTGCAGGGGGAGGGGGCCTGACCGCTACCCCTCCCCCTCATGGCCGAAGTCGCGCCCGGCCCAGCGTTCGGCGAGGAAGTCGGCGAACAGGCGGATCTTGGGCGACAGCAGCCGGCTGGGCAGGAACAGCACCTGCACCGGCGCCGACGGGCGCTCATGGCCGGTCAGGACCGGTGTCAGCCGGCCGGCGGCCACCAGGTCGGCGACCTGCCAGGACGGGGCGCGGACAAGGCCAGCGCCGGCCAGCGCCGCGGCGACCGCGGCGTCCAGGTCGTTGGCGCGGATCCGGGCGGCGACCGGGACTGTCACCCGCCCGGCCGTGGTCTGGAATGGCCATGACACGGGGCCGGGTGCGGTGGCGAAGACCACGCAGTCATGCACGGCCAGGTCCTCGGGCACCGCCGGCTCGCCGCGGCGGGCGAGGTAGCCGGGCGCGGCGCAGACCCGCATGCGGATGCCGCCGAGCCGGCGGAGGATCAGGCTCGAATCCGGCTGCCGGCCGATGCGGATGGCGAGGTCGACGCCGTCCTCGACGAGATCGACCGGGCGATCGGTCAATGTCAGGTCGATGGCCAGGCCGGGGTGGCGGGCCAGGAACTCCGGCAGCAGCGGCGCCAGCTTCAGCCGGCCGATCAGCGTCGGCGCGGCGACATGCAGCCGGCCGGCCGGCTCCGACTGATGCGCGGTCAGCGCCTGCTCCGCCTCCTCGACCTCGCCCAGGATGCGGCGGGCCTGGTCGTGGTACAGGCGCCCGGCCTCGGTCAGCGCCAGCCGCCGGGTGGTGCGGATCACCAGCCGAGTGCCCAGCCGCTCCTCCAGCGCCGCGAGCTGGCGGCTGACCGAGGTCAGCGACAGGCCGAGCTCGCGTGCCGCCGCCGACAGGCTGCCGGCCTCGGCCACCCTGACGAAGACGACCATCGCCTCGAAGCGGTCCATGGCGATCCTTGCGGTTTCCGGAAGGATGTCATCCGGAAGAACAGGATACTCCCGGATTTCGCTCCGGCATATCGTCCACGCGATCCATCGATGGAGCCCTCGGATGCCTGCCTTGTCCCATCTCCTCGCTCCGGCGTTGCCGTCGCGACGGTGCTGGTCGCGGCGTTCGCCGGTGCCGCGATGATCGGTCTCGGCTTCGGCCTGGCCGCGATCCTCGGCCGATGAATTGCTCTCGGCGCAATCCGGTGGTTGAGCGGGACGGGCCGGACCGGCCATGGTCGCGCTGATGCCGACCGATCCCATCCTCCTCGCCGTGCTGCTGGGCACCATCTTCGTGATCGCCTTCACCAAGGGCGGCTTCGGCGGCGGCTTCGCCATCCTCGGCATCCCCTCGCTGTCCTTCGTCATGCCGGCGGTGGACGCGGCGGCGGTGATCGCGCCGCTGGTGCTGCTGATGGACGTGTTCACCGTCTGGGCCTTCCCGCCGCGGACCTGGAGCCGGCCGAATCTGCGGGTCCTGCTGCTGCCGCTGCTGTGCGGCATCGCCCTCGGCGGGCTGACCTTCGCCCTGGTCGACCCGGCCTGGGTGACGCTGCTGATCGCGCTGGTCACCCTGATCTTCGCCCTGCGCTGGTTCGCCCGCCGCCGGCTCGAGCAGCCGCGCGCCGCCCCGTCCGGCCGCCGCGCGGCGCTGTGGGGCACGCTGACCGGCTACACCACCTTCGTCGCCCATTCCGGCGGCCCGCCGCTGGCGATCTACCTGCTGCCGCAGCGGCTGGACAAGACCGTGTTCGCCGGCACCTCGGCGATCGTGTTCATGCTCTGCAACATCGCCAAGCAGGTGCCCTACCTGTATCTCGGCGTGCTGGAGCCGCGGAACCTCGCCGCCATCGCCGCGGCGGCGCCGGTGGTGCCGGTCGGGGTCTGGATCGGCCGCCGCTTTCACGACCGCATCGACGAGGCGCAGCTGTACCTCTGGTGCCACCTGCTGCTGGTGGCGATCGGGCTGAAGCTGCTGGCCGACGGGCTGCTCGGAGTGCTGTGAACGGGGACAACGGGGGTCCGCCCTACAGGAGCGACAGCTCGCTTCGCTTGATTCCGAACCGCTTCATCAGTTCGAAGTATTCGGCCCCGCACTTGTCCTTGTCGTTGTGCATGGCCGCAAGCGGCGCCGATCTTCCTGATGTGTCCGTCTCGTTCATCATGGCAACGATGTCGTCGCGGTGGAATCCCAGCATCTCCCAGATCTCGCCCATGGCTCTGACACTGTTCTCATCGCCATGCTCCATGGCGACGAAGAAGGCGGATACCTCGTTGGCATTCTTGTGGCGGACGAGATTCAGCCGTTCGTCCTTTGTCAGCTCGAGATTCCGGAGAATCTCCGCCCAAGCCTTCATCGCCTCCGCCTGCCCGTTCTGCGCGGCGAATTCGAGGGCGGGATGGCCGTTCCTGTTCAGGGCCAGGAGAAGACCGAGATCCAACACGGCCTTCTCATGCCCCGCCCATGTTTGGCCGAGCGCGCGCACGACTGACGGCAGGCCGCTGGTCAAGGCGCAGGTCATAACGAATGCCTGCGACGGGGCCGGGCGGTCTCCCGTGTCGATATAGGTCAGGGCCGATGGGGCTTCGAGCTCAATGTTCTTACACATGGCCATCATGCTCCTGTCATCCCTCCCAAAATACTGTTCACCGCCCTGCACCAGGTCCGTAAAGACGATGTCCTGCATATCGTCTGCACTGTAAAAAACGAATTCATTGTCGTCCGTCGTGATATTGGGATCGTAGATCTTGACGTGAATTTCCGGATCCCCCGCATCCATTGAGATGTTGACCGCCATCTGATGGAGCGACGTCGTCAGGAGAATGTTCGATGATCCGACGCCGGTGGTGCGCATCTGCTTCGCGATATCGCCGATGAAGAATCCAAAGTTCTCCGAGTCGACGATGTGCTTGGCCGTCTCGGGGGTGGAATTTGCGAGGTCATTGGTGTCCTTTTCGATCTCTTCGGTTCTTCCGTCGAAGTTGGCCCAGATGTCGATATCCTCCTGCATCTTTTCGAGGAAGTCCGCCTTATCGGGCGATTCGAAGTAGGCGTAGGCGAAATGGCGGCAGACGATCGGGTTCTCTCCGTCCTGCACCTGGCCATTGAAGTTCACGCGCGGCCGTCCGCTCGGCACGTATCTGGGCGCTCGCCGAGGAACATAGGGTGGAAGATCTCTGCCCGGCGGATCGGGCCTGAACTCTCCCAGGAGCTCGGGATTCGCTTCCGTGACCAAGAACAGCCACTCGGCAAGCGTCAGCCGTTTCGAACGGTTTGCCATGATGGACCACAACTGAGGGGGGAGGATGGTTTCGCGCGGGTGGCGACGACGCGCCGGGGCCGTCCCGCGGGTTCCATCTTCGGATACGAGTCTGAGATACGGTCAGGATCGGCGGGACACCAGGGGTTGGCCCATACCAACCCGGCATGATGCCATGACGGTCCGGGTGTGACCGGCGGAACAAGGCCGGATGGCGGCCGGCCCGAGGACAGCGTGCCGCCGCTGCACCGGCCCTCCGCTTCGTGTAAAGCTTCCGGTCGAGGAGAATCGATGGACGAATCCAAGCTCACCGCACTGTCCGCCTGGACCACCGAGGCGGGGCTGATCGGCCTGTCGGAGACCGAGCTGCTGGCCGGCTTCTGCGCCCGGGCCGTGTTCGCCGGCCTGCCGGTCGCCGGCGGCCTGCTGGTGATCGACACGCTGCACCCGATCTATGAGGGCAACGCCGTGCGCTGGCGCCGCGGCGAGGAGGCCAGCTTCACCGGCTATGGCCGCACCACCGCCGGCGAGCGCGAGGAGAAGTGGCGCGCCAGCCCGTTCTTCCACCTGATCGACACCGGCGAGGAATGGATGCGCCGGCGGGTGACGGCGGAGAGCTGCGTCGAGTTCCCGGCGGTGGCCACGTCGCAGGAGGAGGGGATGACCGACTATCTCGGCGTCCTCAACCGCTTCGAGCCCGAGGGTGCGATCGCCGACTGGGACGGGCTGTTCTCGGCCTGGACCACGGACCAGCCCGGCGGCTTCAGCGACGAGGAGATCGCCGGGCTGCTCAAGGTCCTGCCCGGCCTGGCCATGGCGATAAAGGCGGCCACCCTGGCGCGGATGGCCTCGACGCTGCTGGAGACCTATCTGGGCCGCGACGCCTGCAACCTGGTGTGGTCGGGCCGCATCGCCCGCGGCGTCGCCGACCGGATCGACGCGGTGCTGTGGTTCAGCGACCTGCGCAGCTACACCCGCATCTCCGACAACGCGCCGCCGGAGGAGATCATTCCGCTGCTGAACGACTATGCCGATGCGGTGATCTCGGCGGTGCAGGAGGCGGGCGGCGACGTGCTGAAGCTGATCGGCGACGGCGTGCTGGCGATCTTCCGGCCGGAGGATGGCGGGGCCGAGGCCCGCGCCCGGGCCTGCCGGGCGGCGCTGGAGGCGGTGCGCGGGGCCCGGGCCACGATCGCGATGCTGAACCCGCAGCGCGAAGCGGCCGGCCAGCCGGTGACCGAGATCTATGCCGGGCTGCATATCGGCGAGGTGTTCTTCGGCAATATCGGCAGCGCCCACCGGCTCGACTTTACCGTGGTCGGCCCGGCGGTGAACGAGACCAGCCGGATCGCCGAGATGTGCCGGTCGGCGGACCAGCCGATGCTGGTCTCTTCCGCCTTCGCCGCGGCGGCGGGCGGGGCCGAGGCCGGGCTGGTCTGCGTCGGCCGCTACGCCCTGCGCGGCGTGCGCATGTCGCAGGAATTGTTCACGCTCGAGCCGGACCCGTCGTAGCCAGTAGGCTCTCGGCGCAGTCGACCACCGTGGTGGTCGCGGGACGAGGAGTGAAGCCCAGCACGCGTCGGGCCTTCTCCGAGGTCAGCCTGAATTGGCGCCCGAGCAGCGGCGCCAGCGGCTTGAGTTGCGGCTGGAACGGCAGCAGCAGCTGCAGGATGAAGGCCGGCAGCGTGCGGGTCGGCACCTTGCGGCCCCGCGCGCCGAGGCCGGAGCGCAGCGCCCGGGCGATGTCGGCCATCCACAGGAACTCGCCGGCGGCGATGAAGCGCTCGCCGGCGGCCTCGGGCGTGGTCATGGCGCGGATATGGGCGTCGGCGAGGTCGCGGACATCGACGACCCAGAAGCCGAGCGGCGGAATCACGGGAGGGCGGCCCTGCGTCAGCCCCTCGATGATCCGGACCGAGCCGAGAGTCTCCGCCGCCAGGATCGGGCCGAACACCGCGCCGGGCAGCACGGTGGCGAATTCGGTCGTCCCGCCCTCCTGGCGCATGAAATCCCAGGCGGCCCGTTCGGCCAGGATCTTGGAGACCCGGTAGGCGTCGAATTGCGGGTCGTCCGGGTCGGCCCACATGGTCTCGTCGCTGACCGTGTCCGAGCTCAGCGGCGGCCGGGCGGTCGCGGCCGCCGAGGTCATCACCACGCGCCTGACCCCGGCCGCCACGGCGGCCCGGAGCACGCGCAACGTGCCGTCGCGGGCGGGGCCGACATAGGCATTCCGGTCGGCCGGGTCGGGGCCGCCGAGGGGCGAGGCGACATGCAGGACATAATCGCAGCCGGCCATCGCGGCGTCCCAGCCGTCCTCCGCCGTCAGGTCGGCGATGGCGAAGCTCAGCCCGTCATCCGAAGCGCCGCCGCGGGCCACGGCCGCCCGGGCCGCGAGCTCCTTCGCCGGGCTGCGGATGGTGGTGCGCACGGCATAGCCGCGGTTCAGCAGCTCGACGATGCACCAGCCGGCGACGAAGCCAGTTCCGCCGGTCACCAGGACTGTCTCGGTCATCTCGTCTCCGGAGGCCATTGTGTCCAAAATCTACGGCCGTATACATTGGAGGGAGGCCATAAGTCTACAAGTGTGTGATTAGCGATGACCAAGACGGACACTCAACCCGGCACCCGGCGTCGGCGGAACGCGGCGGCCACCCGCGAGGCGATCCTGGCCTCGGCGCGGCAGGCCTTCGCGCGGTCGGGCTACGACGGCGCCGGGGTGCGCGAGATCGCGGCCGGGGCGGGGGTCACCGCCATGCTGGTGAACCGCTATTTCGGCTCGAAGGAACGGCTGTTCGCCGAGGTAGTCGCGGCGACCATGGCGGACCCGACGATCCTGACCCCGGCCAATCTGGCGTCGCCCCGGCTCGGCGAGACCATCGCCAAGGCCCTGGTCGACATCACCCGCACCGGCGCCACGCCGCTCGACGGCTTCCTGATCATGATCCACTCGGCCTCCAGCCGGCGCGCCGCCGAGATCGCCTGCGAGCAGATCGAGCAGGGCCACCAGACCGTGCTGGCCGGCGCGCTGCAGGGCAACCTGGCGCCGCAGCGGGCGGCGCTGATCCTGGCCTTCGTCGCCGGGGTCCAGATCATGCGCCAGGTGATCGGCCTGCCGGCGCTGGCCGAGGCCGAGCCCGAGGCTCTGGCGAGGCTGATGGCGCCGCTGCTGCAGCGGCTGGTCGACGGCGAACCCTAGAGCCGCCAGACCCGCAAGCCGCGCATCCGGTCGCCATGGATCAGCACCGCCGACAGGCAGCCGGTGGCGAAGGCGCCGGTGTCGACGTCGATGCGGTGCGGGTGGTCCAGGTCCAGCCGGTCGGCCGGGGTGTGGCCGTGGATCACCGCGACGCCCTCGGGGAAGGGGTCGGGCCAGTCCAGGAACGGGTCGCGGATCCACAGCAGCGTGCGGCGGTCCTGCTCCGCCAGCGGGCGCTGCGGGTCGATGCCGGCATGGACGAAGACCAGGTCGCCGATCCGATGGGTGACCGGGCAGCCGCGCAGCCAGCCCAACAGGTCGGGCCCGATCGCCGCCCGCACCCGGGCGCGCCAGTCGCCGTCGAGATCGGTGACGCCGCATTCGGCCAGCACCCGCTCGCCGCCATAGCTCAGCCAGAACTGCAGGCTGTTGTGATCGGTGGCGCCGTCCAGCAGCGCCAGCATGCGGTCGTCGTGATTGCCGAGCAGGGTGATCGTCTCGGCGCCCGCGACGCCCTGCCGCGCCAGGGCCAGGGCCCGCAGATTCTCCGGGCCGCGGTCGACCAGGTCGCCGAGATGGATCAGGGTGCAGCCGGTACCGCCGGGCAGGGCCGCGAACTCCGCCGCCACCAGCCGGTGCATCGCCTGCAAGAGGTCAGCCTGGCCGTGCACGTCGCCGATCGCGGCCACCGCGCGGCCCGGCGGCAGCGGCCGGATCGCCGGGCGCCAGGGATCGCGGCGCGGGTCGAGATGGCGCGGCAGCCTGTCGAGATCCTCCGGCTTCATGGCGTTGCGTCTCGGTTCGATCGAATCATGGCGCCCATCATAACAATGCTGCGCCGGGGTTGCAGGATGCTGTGCAGCACTTAGGTAAGTCGTGCGGACGGCCGATATCGCACCACCCCGAGTGTGGGAGGTCCCGCGACGCGCCGTGGCATGCGGCCCGGCGCGACCCGATCGACAGGCCGCCTCGAGGGGCGGCTCCATCGACAGGAGCACGCGATGAAGCTCAACACCGCATTGGTCGACCGGACGGTGACCCGGTTCGGGGCCCAGGCCCTGCCCGACAACCATCCAGCCATGTCCCAGCTGAGCACCATGTTCGGCGAGCACACTTTCCTCCTCGACGGCGAGGGCCTCTACATCCTCGAGGCGGTGGAACTGCCGCCGGCCGGGGCTCCGGCGGGGCAGGTGATCAAGCTGGCCAGCTGGGCGGATGCCGAGCGGACGACGCTGGCACCGCACGAGCCCGAACCGACCGACGTCGTCATCGAGCTCGGGCCGATCGATCCCGACAAGGACGCCTGACGACAGCGGGCGGCCGGGCAGAGGTCCGGCCGCCCGTGTCCTCCGCGGCCCGCCATCGGCGCGAATCGGATAGGATCGCCGTCCCATGGCCGGAGGTCCGGCCGCCCTATCCACCGGAAGGACTCGCTGCCGATGACCCGTCATCCGTTCGGCCGCGCCTCGGCCGCGGCGCTGCTCGTCCTGCTCACCGCCGCGGCGCCGGCGCGGGCCGGCTGGGACTACGCCAAGCTCGACCGCGAGCTGCGCGAGGGCGACAAGCCGAGCGTGATCATCGACCTGGCCAAATGCCTCGACCCCTCCGGCGCCGGTGGCCCACCGGTGGTCGCGGTGCCGACCTTCAGCACCTACAACCTGACGCCGCAATTCATCGCCACCTCCGAGACCCATGCCTTCGAGGCGGCGAATGGCGCCATGTCGCTGGAATACATCCGGCTGCGGATCTTCCCGGACAACACCGCCGAGCTGAGCCTGAAGCATCTGAACCCGTCGACCTATGAGCCGGTCGGGCCGGCGACGGTGCTGCGTTGCCGGCTGACCGACGGCTCGCTGACCCTGCGCGACGGGGACTGACGGCGGCGCCATGGCGCATCGGCGGCGCGGCTGTGGCAGGATCGGTCCAGGAGATTCGAGGAGGGACCGATGACCGACCATGCCGCCCGCACCGCCGAGCTGGAGGCCGAGGAGGCGCGGCTGGCCTTCGACCGCTTCGACTTCGCCGAGGCCTGGGCGATCGGCCGGACGCTGGTCGAGGCGGCGCCGGCGCCGGTCGCGATCCGCATCCAGCTCGGCGACCGGGTGCTGTTCGCCGCTTCGCTCGACGGCACCGCGGCCGACAACCAGATCTGGCTCGACCTGAAATCGGCCGCCGTCCGCCAGTTCGGCCACAGCACGCTGTGGCTGCACCACCGGCTCAAGGCGCGCGGCCGGACCCTGGCCGAGAGCCCGTCGGTGCGCACGCCGATGATCGATCATGGCGGCGGCTTCCCGATCCGCATCGGCGCGCAGGTGGTCGGGTTCATCGGCGTCTCCGGCCTGCCGCACGAGGACGACCACCGGCTGATCACCAGCGCGATCGAGCAGTACAAGGCGGGGCGGGCGGGTTAGCCGTTCCGCTCCCGCCACAGCGCCGTCGCCCGCTCCAGGTGGCGGGCATGGGCGGCGTCGCCGCTGTCGCCGGCGATCACCGCCAGAGCGACGGCGGCGGTGCCGACCACCGTCGCCTCGGCCGCGGGATCCTCCGCGGCGCCGGTCCAGACCGCGCGGAAATGCTCCAGGTCGTGGCGCGCCAGCCGCTCGCCGCGGCCTTCGCCGACGATCGGCGGCACCGTCTCGTCCAGCGCCTCGCCGGCCACCAGGCGCTGCAGCGACAGCGCCTTCAAGGGCGTGCGCTCGGCCTCGCCGCCGGCGCCCTTGACCACGCAGAGGTCGCTCTGGCCCAGCAGGCCCGCAGTGTCGCGGTGCAGATCCTGATAGGCCGGGTGAAACACGCCGACGAAGCTGGCCTTGGCCGCGAACGGGTTCAGCAGCCGGGCGGCGGAGTTGACCGGGCTGCGCAGCCCCAGCACCGGCCGCAGCTCCATCAGCTCGGTCAAAGTGCGGCTGACCGCGCGCAGCGGCAGATAGGCGAAGCGGGCGGTGTCGAGCGTCCGGGCCGCCTCGGCCGGGGTCTCGCCCACCGGCAGGCCCAGCGCCCGCACCGCATCCTCGGTCTCGATGCCCTCGGTGACCCGGACATTGATGCCGTGCATCAGCACCGGATGGCCGGCGCGGGCGACCAGCAGGGCCGACAGCAGGAACCAGGGCGCGCCGCGGGTCTTGCCGGCGGCGTAGGACGGCCAGTCGAGAGCCGGCCGGGTCGCCGGGGCGGCAGTGACCACGGCGCGGGCGGCGCGGATCATGCCGGCCAGCTCGGCCGCCGTCTCGCCGCGATAGCGCTCCAGCAGCAGGAAGGCACCGACCTGCATGGGGTCGGCCTCGCCGGACAGGATGATGGCGAAGGCGTCCTGCGCCTCGGCCTCGGTCAGCGGCCGCGACCGCCCGGGGCCGCGGCCGATCGCCGCCAGATGCGCCGCCATGCGCTGCCGCGGCGGCGAGTCCAGGGTGGCGGTCACGGTTTCGACGTCGCTGGCCATGGCCTGTCTCTCGCAGTGTCGCTTGCGAATGGTTAGCGCGGGCCGCCCGGCCCGTCGAGCTTCGCCGGGGTCGCGGGCGCATTGTATGGCTGCCGGCCTTGTAGGAAGATCTGCGCAGAAGGCCAAGAACCGGGACGGATTGGGATGGTGCTGAAGCAGATGGCGGGCCGATGACGCGGACGATCGGAACGTTCGACACTGTCATCGTCGGCGCCGGCTCGGCCGGCTGCGTGCTGGCCAACCGCCTGTCGGCCGACCCGAAGGCCTCGGTGCTGCTGCTGGAGGCCGGGGGCAAGCCGGGCACCATCTGGGTCCATATTCCCGTCGGCTATCTCTACACCCATGGCGACCCGCGCCTCGACTGGTGCTTCAAGACCGAGCACGAGGCCGGGCTGGGCGGCCGCGCGATCAACTATCCGCGCGGCAAGGTGCTGGGCGGCTGCTCCGCCATCAACGGCATGATCTACATGCGCGGCCAGGCGCGCGACTACGACCAGTGGCGGCAGCTCGGCAATGCCGGCTGGGGCTGGGACGACGTGCTGCCCCATTTCATCCGGTCGGAGGATCATTGGCAGGGCCGCTCGGCCTTCCACGGCGCCGGCGGCGAATGGCGGGTCGAGCCGCAGCGCCTGTCCTGGAAAATCCTCGACGCCTTCCGCCAGGCCGCGGCCGAGGCCGGCATCCCGCCGACCGAGGATTTCAACACCGGCGACAACGAGGGCTGCGGCTATTTCCAGGTGAACCAGCGCCGCGGCATCCGCTGGACCACGGCCAAGGGATTCCTCAAGCCGGCGCTGAAGCGGCCCAACCTGGCGGTCGAGACCCACGCCCAGGTGCTGAAGCTGCATCTCGAGGGCAAGCGCGTCGCCGGCGTGGTGTTCCGCCGGCCGGACGGCACCGAGGCCTATGCCGCGGCGGGGGAGGTGGTCCTGGCCGCCGGCGCCGTCGGCTCCCCGGCCATCCTGCAGCATTCCGGCATCGGCCCGGCCGATCTCCTGGCCGCGCACGACGTGCAGCCGGTGCACGACCTGCCGGGGGTGGGCGAGAACCTGCAGGACCATCTGCAGCTGCGCCTGGTCTACAAGGTCAAGGGCGTGCCGACCCTGAACGAGCGGGCGAACCGGCTGCTCGGCCGCATCGGCATGGGCGTCGAATACGCGCTGTTCCGCAGCGGCCCGCTGAGCATGGCGCCGAGCCAGCTCGGCGCCTTCGCCCGCAGCGACGCGGCGCAGGAGACGGCCAATCTCGAATACCATGTCCAGCCGCTCAGCCTCGACCGGTTCGGCGAGCCGCTGCACAGCACTCCGGCCTTCACCGCCTCGGTCTGCAACCTGCGGCCGCACAGCCGCGGTTCGATCCGGATCAAGAGCCCGGACCCGACGGCGTCGCCGGCGATCCGGCCGAACTACCTGTCGGAGGAGGCGGACCGCCTCGTGGCCGTCGACGCCATCCGGCTGACCCGGCGAATCGCCGCGGCGCCGGCCCTGGCCCGCTATGCGCCGGAGGAGCTGCGGCCGGGCCCGGCGCTGCAGGACGAGGCCGAGTTGATGCGGGCGGCGGGCGACATCGCCACCACCATCTTCCACCCGGTCGGCACCTGCAAGATGGGCCGGGACCCGCTGGCCGTGGTCGACGAGCGGCTGCGGGTGCGCGGTTTGGCGGGGTTGCGCATCGCCGACGCCTCGATCATGCCGACCATCACCTCGGGCAACACCAACGCGCCCACCATCATGATCGCCGAGAAGGCATCGGCGATGATCCTCGAGGATCGCCGCCCGGGCTGAGGAGGTTTCATGGAGTTCCAGGATCGTCATGTCGTGATCACCGGCGGCACCGGCGCGCTCGGCGCGGCGGTGGTCGGGCTGCTGCTCGAGGCCGGTGCCACCTGCCACGTCCCGGTCCGCGACCTGAAGGATTCGCGCCGCTTTGCCCATCGCGGCCATGACCGGGTGGTGCTGTCGCCGGTGCCGGACCTGACCGACGAGGCGTCGGTGGCGGCGTTCTACGGGGCGCTGCCCGGACTCTGGGCCTCGATCCATGTCGCCGGCGGCTTCGCCATGGCACCGGTCGGCGACACCGACAAGTCGATGCTGCAGCGGCAGCTCGACACCAACCTGATCAGCGCCTTCCTGTGCTGCCGTGCCGCTGTCGCGGCGATCGGGCAGGGCGGCGGCCGCATCGTCAATGTCGCGGCCCGGCCGGCGCTGGAATGGCGCCAGGGCGCCGGCATGACCGCCTACACCGCGTCCAAGGCGGCGCTGGCCGCCCTGACCGTGGCGCTGGCGCAGGAGGTTGCGGGGCAGGGCATCCTGGTGAACGCGGTGGCCCCCTCGATCATGGACACCCCGGCCAACCGCGCCGCCATGCCCAAGGCCGACCCCGCCGCCTGGCCGAAGGTGGAGGAGGTGGCGGCGACCATCCTGCACCTGTCCTCGCCGGCCAATAAGGTCGGCCGTGGCGCGATCGTGCCGGTTTACGGCAAGGCGTGACCGGGCCGGTCTCTCCGCGCATCCTGGCCGCGGTCGACCTGCTGGCTCCGCGGCCGGGGGAGAGGCTGCTGGAGATCGGCTGCGGCACCGGCCAGGCGATCCAGGCGGTGATGACCCGCGCGCCGACCGCGACCGTGGTCGCCATCGACCGCTCCGACACCGCCGCGGCGCGGGCGCGGACCGTCAACGCGGCGGCAATAGCGGCCGGGCGGGTGAGCATCTTGAAGGGCGACATCGAGCACGGGCCGGTGGAGCCGGGCGGCTTCGACCGGATCTTTGCCATCCGCGCGAACAGCTTCTGGACCCGTCCCGGCCTGGCCCTGCCGCATGTCGTCCGCAGCCTGCGCCCGGGAGGGGAGGTCTGGATCATTTACGACGAGCCGGCGGACCGAACCGTCGAGACGATCCGGTCGTCGCTTGCGGCTTTTGGTCTCCAGGCCGTCCGGACCGAAGCGGTGCCGGGGGCGCTCGCGATCATCGGGGCGAAGCCAGGCCCGGCGAGCCAGAGCCGTCCGACGTGGTTTCGATCTCGATTCAGTTGAGACCGACCAGCCATCCGATCCGGCGATTGGGCTTCTGGAAGACAGCGAGGTCGGTGACCTGGATCGAATCCCCGAACCTCGTGTCGTTGCCCTTGGAGCAATGAACGACGTGGGTGTCGTCGAGGATGATCCCGATATGGCCCTGATGGCCGTTGCTGTCCGGGAAGACGATCACGGCGCCCGGCCGGCTCTGGCTCTCCTCCATGATCCCTGTGCTCTTGCCGATGTCGGTCCAGACCGCGGTGGTCTCGAACCAGCCGTTGTTGAACCGGACGTAGAAGTGCTCGGTCATCATCCGGCTGAAGCCGAAACACCAGGCGACGAAGCCGGTGCAGTCGCATTGCCCGCCGGCGGCCGGGGTGGGCGAGCCCGGGTTCATGCCGCCCTTGCCCAGCTTGTAGCGAATCCCCTGGCCGACGGCGGAATGCGCGCGCCCCAGAACGGCGTCCAGCATCATGATATGCCTCCTTGGAAATGAGCTCTCGAGAAAGGGCCATGCAGAATAGGCCGACATCATCGGGCGGTTCCGCGACGTCGCCATCCTCCAAACGGACGATGCCATGCGATTTTTTCGACGTTGCCCGTGCGGGCCGTCGGATCGAGCCGATCAAGCGCGTCGGCACGGCGACCGCGGGTCATGATCTTCCCTGTCGGCCGTCTTGTCTGATTTGTCCGATCAGTCTAGCGTTTCGCGACGCAAAAAAGATCATGACGGGGATGGCAGGATGTGGCGGGAGATCGCGCCGGATCGGCGGGACGAGATTCGTGTCGATGGCCACAAGGTGGTGGCCTACAGCTTCGGCTCGGGGCCGGAGACGGTGCTGTGCCTGAACGGCGGCCCGGGGCTGCCCTGTGACTATCTGCGCGACGCCCATTCCTGCCTGATCGACCAGGGCTACCGCGTCGTCGCCTTCGACCAGCTCGGCACCGGCGCGTCGGACCGGCCGACCGACCCGTCGCTGTGGACCATCACCCGCTATGTCGAAGAGGTGGAGACGGTGCGGCAGGCGCTCGGCCTCGGCCGGGTGCATCTGCTGGGCCATTCCTGGGGCGGCTGGCTCGGCGTCGAATACGCGCTGACCCACCCCGAGGCGCTGAAGACGGTGATCCTGGAAGACACCGCCGCCGACATCCCGCATCTGATCGGCGAGCTGGAGCGGCTGCGCGCGGCGCTCGGCCCCGAGACCGTGGCGATGATGCAGCGGCACGAGGCCGAGGGCACGCTGGACCACCCGGTGTACCAGGCGGCGATCACCATCCTGAACCACCGCCATGTCTGCCGGCTGGACCACTGGCCGGCGCCGGTCAAGCGGTCGCTCGACGACTGGAACATGGGCCCCTACGGCACCATCCAGGGCCCCAACGAGTTCCTCTACACCGGCAATCTGAAGGACTGGAACCGGCTGCCCGACATGCGCCGGATCACCGTGCCGGTGCTGATCACCTGCGGCCAGCATGACGAGCTGACGCCGGCCTGCGCGCTGCGCATGAAGCTGGCGCTGCCGAACGCCCGGCTGCATGTCTTCCCCAACTCCAGCCACATGCCGTTCTACGAGGAGCCGCACGCCTATTACCCGGTGCTGCTCGACTTCCTCGAACAGAACCGGGCCGCCTGATGCCGGACTGTCCGCAGGGCGGATGGGCCGGAGCCGCCCCCTCACCCGAAATCGCTGACGCGATTTCGACCTCTCCCCAAAGAGAGGTGAAGATTCCCTCTCCTTGGGGAGAGGGCGGGGCCCGACGCCGAAGGCGGCGGGAGGGTGAGGGGGAGAGCCGGCCTCGCCTGAACGCGGGAAGAGGCTGACCGTCGATGCACCGCTTCCGCTTCGTCCTGACCCGTCCGCTGCAGCTGATCCCGGTGCTGTTCGGCATCAGCGTCATCACCTTCGTGCTGATCCGCTCGATCCCCGGCGATCCGGCGCGGGTGCTGCTCGGCACCAAGGCGACGCCGGACGCGATCGCCCGGATCCGCGCCCAGTTCGGGCTGGACGAGCCGCTGTGGACGCAATACGGCCTGTTCCTGCAGAACCTGTCCCAGGGCGAGATGGGCCGGTCGATCCTGTACAGGGTCCCGGTGCTGCGCCTGATCGCCGAGCGGATCGAGCCGACCCTGCTGCTGGTGTTCGGCGCTGTGCTGCTGTCGCTGCTGATCGCCGTGCCCTTCGCCGCCATCGCCGCGCGTCGCCGCGGCCGGCTGGCCGACCACGCCATCCGCATCGTCTCCACCACCGGGCTCGGCCTGCCGCCGTTCTGGCTGGGGATCATGCTGATCCTCCTGTTCAGCGTGACGCTGGGCCTGTTCCCGGTGGCGGGCTACGGCGACGACTGGGCCGACCGGCTGCACCACCTGGTGCTGCCCTGGCTGACCATCGCCCTGGCGCTGTCGGCGGTGCTGACCCGGACGCTGCGGGCCGCGATGATCGCCGAGCTGCGCTCCGACCAGGCCACCGCCGCACGGGCGCGCGGCCTGCCCGAGGGCATGGTATTCTGGCGCCATGTCGTGCCCAACGCCATCGTCCCGACCATCAACCTGCTGGCAGTCAACATCGGCTGGCTGATCGGCGGCACCGTGATCATCGAGAACGTGTTCTCGATCCCCGGCATGGGCCAACTGCTGGTGCGCGGCATCTTCACCCGCGACTACATGGTGGTGCAGGGCGTGGCCATGGCCTTCGCCGTGGCCAGCGTCACGGTGAACTTCCTGGCCGACATCCTGACCGTCGCCCTCGACCCGCGGGTGAAGCTGTGAGCGCCGTCGCCGGCACGCCCACCGCCCGGCTGCGGCTGAGGCTCAGGCTGCCGCGGGTGCCGGGCGCGCTGTGGTGGGGTGCCGGCATCGTCGGCTTCTTTGTGCTGACGGCGCTGCTGGCGCCCGTACTGGCGCCCTACGACCCGATCGCCCAGGACACCGCAAACGCGCTGCTGCCGCCCGGGCCGGGGCATTGGCTCGGCACCGACAATTTCGGCCGCGACGTGCTGTCCCGGATGATCTGGAGCGCCCGGATCGACCTGATGATGGGCGTATTCGGCGTGCTGATCCCGTTCCTGCTCGGCACCGCGGTCGGCTGCGTCTCCGGCTATTTCGGCGGCTGGGTCGACGTCGTGGTGATGCGGGTGGTCGACATCGTCATCGCCTTTCCTTTCCTGGTGCTGATGCTGGCGATCATCGCCATCCTCGGCCCCGGCCTCGGCAGCTTCTTCATCGCCATGGCCCTGGTCGGCTGGGTCTCTTACGCCCGGCTGGTCCGGGCCCAGGTGCTGGTGCTGAAGGCCAGCGATTTCGTCACCGCCGCGCGCAGCCTCGGCTACGGCCATCTCCGCATCATGGCCCGGCACATCCTGCCGAATGCGATGGTCAGCTCGATCGTGTTCTCGATGTCCGACGTGGTGCTGACCATGCTGCTCGGTGCCTCGATCAGCTATCTCGGCCTTGGGGTGCAGCCGCCGACGGCGGAATGGGGGCTGATGGTGGCGGAAAGCCAGAACTTCATCATCCGTGCCTGGTGGATCGCCGCCTTCCCGGGCGTGGCGCTGGCCGTGATCGCGCTCGGCTTCAGCCTGCTCGGCGACGGCTTCGGCGAATGGCTCGGGGTGAAGGAATGACCGCGCCGCTCTTGGAGGTGCGCGACCTGTCGGTGGCCCTGACCCGGGCGGGAGAGGTGACGACCATCGTCGACCGCGTCTCCTTCGCGCTCGAGGCAGGGCAGGTGATCGGGCTGGTGGGCGAGAGTGGCTCGGGCAAGAGCGTCACCTGCCGGGCGCTGATCGGCCTCTTGCCGGGGAGCCTGCGCATCGCCGGCGGCTCGGTGTGGCTCAAGGGCCGCGACCTGGCGGCGTTGGAGCCGGAGGCGCTGCGCCGGGTGCGCGGGCGCGAGATCGGCATGATCTTCCAGAACCCGTCCAGCCATCTCGACCCGGTGATGCGGATCGGCGACCAGATCGCCGAGGGCATCCGGCTGCACCGCGGCGCCTCGAAGCGCGAGGCGCGGGCCGCCGCCGTGGACCTGCTGCGCCAGGTCGGCATCCCGGACCCGGAGCGGCGGGCCGGCGGCTATCCGCATGAGTTCTCCGGCGGCATGCGGCAGCGGGCGATGATCGCCACGGCGCTGGCCTGCGACCCGGAGGTGCTGATCGCCGACGAGCCGACCACGGCGCTGGACGTCACCGTGCAGGCGCAGATCCTGCGGCTGCTGCTGGACCTGCGCGACCGGCGCGGCCTGGCCATCATCCTGATCACCCACGACCTCGGCGTGGTGGCGCAAAGCTGCGACCGCATCGCCGTGATGTATGGCGGCACGCTGTGCGAGGCGGGGGCCAAGCGGGCCGTGCTGGCGGCGCCGCGGCACCCCTACACGGCCCGGCTGATCGCCTGCCAGCCCGCCCATGGCGGCAGCGCCGGCCTGCTACCCTTCATTCCCGGCCAGCCGCCGGCTTTGGCCGATCTGCCCTCCGGCTGCCGCTTC
Source organism: Inquilinus sp. CA228 (assembly GCF_052078665.1). NCBI lineage: Bacteria > Pseudomonadati > Pseudomonadota > Alphaproteobacteria > Rhodospirillales > Rhodospirillaceae > Inquilinus > Inquilinus sp. CA228. The sequence continues at coordinate 21,055 of NZ_JBQJIK010000028.1, forward strand.
CACCCGCGCTGCGACCGCGCCTTCGACCGCTGCACGGCGGTGCGGCCGGATCCGTCCTGGCCGGAGCCGGGCCATATGGCGGCCTGCCACCGGGCGTTGGGGGACGCGGCATGACGCTGCTCGACGTCCAGGACCTCGAGGTCCATTTCCGCGCCGGCGGCCTGCCGCTGCCCGGGCGCTCGCCGCGGCTGGTGCGGGCGGTCAACGGCGTCTCCTTCACCCTGGCGCCGGGCGAGGCGCTGGGCCTGGTCGGCGAATCCGGCTGCGGCAAGAGCACGCTCGGCCGCGCCATCCTGCGGCTCGGCGAGATCACCGGCGGCGCCATCCGCTTCGGCGGCGCCGACGTGGCGTCGGGCGGCCGTGCCGGCGTCGCCCGCCTGCGCCGCGAGACGGCGATGATCTTCCAGGACCCGTATGGCGCGCTGAACCCGCGCATGGCGGTGGGCGAGGCGATCGCCGAGGTGCTGCGGGTCCACCGCAAGGTGCCGCGCGACCGCATCCCGGCGCGGGTGGCGGAGCTGCTGACCCTGGTCGGCCTCAGGCCGGAACATGCGGGCCGCCGCCCGGTCGAGCTGTCCGGCGGCCAGTGCCAGCGCGTCGGCATCGCCCGCGCGCTGGCGGTCGAGCCGAGGCTGATCATCGCCGATGAATGCGTCGCCGCGCTCGATGTCTCGATCCAGGCCCAGATCATCAACCTGCTGATCGAGCTGAAGGCCCGGATGAACCTGGCGCTGATCTTCATCGCCCACGACCTCGCCGTGGTCCGCCGGCTGTGCGACCGGGTGGCGGTGATGTATCTCGGCCGGATCGTGGAGGAGGGGGCGGCCGAGGCGGTGTTCGCCGCGCCGAAGCACCCCTACACCCAGGCGCTGGTGCGGGCGATCCCGGAGATCGACCCCGACCGCACACTGCCCGCGGACCTGCTGGGCGGCGAGCCGCCGAGCCCGCTCGACCTGCCGCCGGGCTGCGCCTTCCATCCGCGCTGCCCCTTCGCCATGGCGGAGTGCCGGGCCGGGGCGCCGCCGGCGCTGCGGCCGGTCGACGGGCGCTTCACGGCCTGCCATCTCTATCCTGCAATCCCCGCAAACTGAGACGGGGCAACAACGGAGGCTCACGATGATAAGGACCAGGAGACATCTCGGGATCGCGTCGGCCGCGTTCCTGGCGGCGCTGGTCGCCGGCGGCGCGGCGGCCGAGGCGGCAGGCGTGCTGACCATCGGCCGGCGCGAGGACGGCACCACCTTCGACCCGATCAAGACCTCGCAGAACGTCGATTTCTGGGTGTTCTCGAATGTCTTCGACGTGCTGGTGCGGGTCGACAAATCCGGCCAGACGCTGGTGCCCGGCCTGGCCGAAAGCTGGACCGTCTCCGACGACGGCACGGTCTACACCCTCAAGATCCGCGACGCGAAATTCTCCGACGGCAGCCCGGTGACGGCGTCGGACGCCGCCTTCTCGCTGACCCGCATCCGCGACGACCCCGGGTCGCTGTGGAGCGACACCTACAAGGTGATCAAGACGGCAGAGGCCAAGGACGACCACACGCTGGTGATCACGCTGAACCAGCCGATGGTGCCGTTCCTGGCGACGCTGGCGATGCCCGGCGCCTCGATCGTTTCGGAGAAGGCGATGAAGGCGGGCGAGGACGCCTTTGCCGAGAAGCCGGTCGGCTCCGGCGCCTTCCAGGTCGAGGAATGGCGCCGCGGCGAGAAGGTGGTGCTGAAGAAGAACCCCAACTTCTGGCAGGCCGACCAGGTCAGCCTCGACGGCGTCGAATGGATCTCGATCCCCGACGACAACACCCGCATGCTGAAGGTCCAGGCCGGCGAGCTCGACGCCGCGATCTTCGTGCCCTTCGCCAAGGTGGCGGAGCTGGAGAAGGACCCGAACCTGATGGTCCACAAGGACCCTTCGACCCGCGAGGACCACCTGCTGCTGAACCATTCGCACCCGCCGCTCGACAAGCTCGAGGTGCGGCAGGCGATCGACTTCGCCATCGACAAGAAGTCGATCGTCGACACCGTGACCTTCGGTGCCGGCAGCATCGCCAACTCCTACATCCCGAAGGGGGCGCTGTACTACACCGCGGAGAACGGCGCCCGGCCCTATGATCCGGAGAAGGCGAAGGCGCTGCTCAAGCAGGCGGGCGTCGACAACGTCACCCTGACCTACCTCGTGCAGACCGGCGACACGGTGGACGAGCAGGTGTCGGTGCTGGTGCAGCAGCAGCTGGCCAAGGTCGGCATCACCGCCAATCTGCAGAAGGTCGACCCCAGCCAGACCTGGGACATGGAGGTCGCGGGCGACTACGACATGGCGATGAACTACTGGACCAACGATATCATCGACCCCGACCAGAAGACGACCTTCGTGCTGGGTCACGACACCAACCTGAACTACATGACCCGGTACCAGAACGACCGGGTGAAGGCGCTGGTGGCCGAAGCCCGGGTCGAGTCCGACCCGGCCAAGCGCGAGGCGATGTATGTCGACCTGCAGAAGATGGCCAAGGCCGACGCCCACTGGATCGACCTGTACTACAGCCCGTATCTCAGCGTGTCGCGCAAGAACATCGAGAATTTCGGCCAGAACCCGCTCGGCCGGTTCTATCTGGAAGAGACGAAGAAGAACTGAGGGTTGAGAAGATGGCTTCCATCATCGTGATCGGCGCGGGGGTCATCGGCGCTTCGGTGGCGTACCGCCTGGCGCAGGCTGGCCTGGCACAGGGCGGCGCGTCGGTCACGGTGCTGGAGGCGACGCGGATCGGCGCCGGCACCTCCGGCACCAGCTTCGCCTGGGTCAATTCGCACGGCAAGACGCCGCGGGCCTATCACGACCTCAACGTCGCCGGGATGAAGGCGCATGCGGCGCTGCGCCACGAGTTCGCGGCGACGCCCTGGCTGCACCTGAACGGCAGCCTGGAATGGGCGGACGAGGCGGGGCAGGCGGAGCAGCACCGGCGCTTCGAGCGGCTGCGCGACTGGGGCTATGCCGCCGAATGGATTTCGGCGGCGCAGCTGCGCGAGCTGGCGCCCGACATCGATCCGGCGGCGGTGGGCGACGCGCCGGTCGCCTGGTTCCCGGAGGAGGGCTGGGTCGACCCGGTGGTCTATGCCCATTCCATGCTCGCCGCCGCCCGCCGTCTCGGCGCGCGGGTCGAGATCGGCGCCCGGGTGGAGCGGGTGGAGCTGCGGTCCGGCCGGGTCACCGGCGTGACCATGGCGGATGGCCGGATGCAGGGCGCCGACCTGGTGGTCAACTGCACCGGCCGCTGGGCCGACGATGCCGGCTTCGACCCGGCGCTGCGGATCCCGCTGGCGCCGACCGCCGGGCTGCTGGCCTTCACCCCGCCGGTCGCGGTCGGGCTCGAGCGCCTGCTGAAGGCGCCGGGCTGCGACATCCGGCCGGACGGCGCCGGCCGTCTGCTGGTCTGCCGCAACGACGACGAGTTCGACCCGGCCACGGCGCCGCGCCCCAGCGTCGACCTGCCGGAGATGCGCGAGCTGCTGCGGCGCGCCCGCGCCATCCTGCCGGCGATCGGGCCGGTGGAGCTGGAAGCGGTGCGCCTCGGCATCCGTGCCCTGCCGAGGGACAGCTACTCTGCCGTCGGCCTGCTGCCGCAGGTCGAAGGCTACTACGCCGCCGTGACCCATAGCGGCGTCACCCTGGCCGCCGTCCTCGGCGCCGCCGTGGCCGACGAGGTCTTGCGCGGCGCCACTCGGCCCGAGCTGGCGACCTTCCGCCCGGCCCGCTTCTTCGGCTGAGTCCCGCCGAAACGCTCGGCGCGCGGCCCTTGCCGGCTTATGCTGGCGCCATGACCGGGAGGAACGAGCACGGGATGCGGGGAGCGGGCGGTGGCTGACTGGCTGCTGTGGCTGATCGCGCTCGGCTATCTCGGCCTGCTCTTCGCCGTCGCCTTCATCGGCGACCGCAGCCCGGCCTATTGGCGCTCCGGCCTGCGTGAGCCGGCGGTCTATGCCCTCTCGCTCGCGGTCTACTGCACCTCCTGGACCTTCTATGGCGGTGTCGGCCGCGCCGCGTCGCACGGGCTCGACTTCACCCTGATCTATGTCGGGCCGATCCTGGTGATCACCCTCGGCTTCCCGATGATGAAGAAGATCACCCGGGTGGCGCGCGAGCAGAACATCACCTCGGTCGCCGACTTCATCGCCGCCCGTTACGGCAAGAGCCGCGTCATCGCCGCGGTGGCGACCCTGATCGCGCTGGTCGGCGTGCTGCCCTATATCGCGCTGCAGCTGCAGGCCGTGTCGCTCAGCTTCGGCGCGCTGGCCACCGGGCCGGGGGGACGAGGGGGCGCGCCGGTGTGGACCGACACCGCCCTGCATGTCGCCCTGACCATGGCGGTCTTCGCCATCCTGTTCGGCGTCCGCCACGTCCAGGCGAATGAGCGGCACCAGGGCATGATCCTGGCGATCGCCTTCGAATCCCTGGTCAAGCTGGGCGCGATCCTCGCCGCCGGGGCGTTCGTCACCTTCGCCATGTTCGACGGCCCGGGCGACCTGGCGGCGCGGCTGCTGTCGGTGCCGGCGCTGCAGGCGCGGCTGGAGGGCTTCTCGGTCGGGCCGGAATGGGTGTCGATCACGGTGATGTCGGCGCTGGCCTTCCTGTGCCTGCCGCGGCAGTTCCATGTCGGGGTGGTCGAAAGCGGCCGGGCGGCCGACCTGCGCACGGCGCGCTGGCTGTTCCCGGCCTATCTCGGCGCCATCAACCTGTTCGTCCCGGCCTTCGCCGTGGCCGGGCTGCTGCTGCTCGGTACCACGACGGACCCCGACCTGTTCGTGCTGGCCCTGCCGATGCAGGCGGGCGACCCGCTGCTGTCGCTGGCCGTGTTCCTGGGCGGGCTGTCGGCCGCCACCGGCATGGTGATCGTCGAGACCGTGGCGCTCAGCACCATGATCAGCAACGAGCTGGTGCTGCCGCTGCTGCTGCGCGGCGGCATGGCGGCGCGCGGCGACGGCGACCTCGGCCCCACCGTGCTGCGCATCCGCCGGATCGCGATCTTCGGCATCCTGCTGCTGGCCTATGCCTATCACGCCGAGATCGGCGGGCGCCTGCCGCTGGCCTCGATCGGCCTGATCGCCTTCTGCGCCGTGGCCCAGCTGGGGCCGGCGCTGATCGCCGGGCTGTACTGGCGCGGCGCGCACCGCCACGGCGCCTTCGCCGGCATGGCGGGCGGCTTCCTGGTCTGGGTCGTGGTCTTCCTGGCGCCGACCCTGACCGGGGTCGACTGGGTGTCCGCGGTGCCGCTGTTCGGAATCGACGGGGCGCTGTGGGGGATCGGCGATGATGTCGACGCCCTGACCCGCGGCGCCTTCTGGAGCCTGGCGCTCAACACTGCGCTGCTGGTCGGCGTGTCGCGGCTGGCGCAGGCGGGCGAGCGCGACCGGGAGCAGGCGGAGGCCTTCATCGGCCCGGCGGTCGAAGCCGGCCAGCGGCCGCAGGCCGCGCACCGCGCCGCGGCCTTCGACGATCTGAAGACCCTGGTCGCCCGCTTCATCGGCCCGGACCGGGCCGAGCTGGCTTTCGATGGGCCGGTGGCGGCGCTGCGCGACCGCGACCTGGCCGACCACACCGAGCGGCTGCTGAGTGGGGCGATCGGCGCCGCCTCGGCCCGCATCATGGTGGCCGCCACGATGCGCCGGCACCGCTCCACCATCGGCCGGTCGCAGACCCTGCTGCGCCAGGCGTCGGAAGCGATCCTCTTCAACCGCGACCTGTTGAGCGCCACGCTCGACAACATCGGCCAGGGCATCGGCGTGTTCGACCGCGAGCTGCGCCTCGCCGGCTGGAACCGCCGCTTCGTCGAGATCCTCGGCCTGGCCGAGCCGAAGGTCGCGATCGGCATGCCGCTCCAGGCGCTGGCGGCACCGGGCGGCGCGCCGGGGCTCGACCTCTCGGTGCTGCTGGAAGAGCAGCGCGACCCCGACCGGCGACGGCGCGCCTACAGCCATGAGCGGCGCGGCGCCGACGGAAGGGTGCTGGAGCTGCAGACCAACCCGATGCCGGATGGCGGCTTCGTCCTGGTCTGCACCGATGTCACCGAGCGGGTGACGACGCTGGACGCGCTGCGCGAGAGCGAGCGGCGCATCCGCATCTACACCGACAACGTCCCGGTCCTGATCGCCTATGTCGACCGGGAGGAGCGCTACCGCTTCACCAACCGCCCCTATGAGCAGGCGCTGGGGCTGGAGCGGGGGCAGAGCAACGGCCTGTCGATCCGCACCGCTTTGGGCGAGGACCGCTACGGCCGGCTGAAGCCCTATATCGACGCGGCGCTGGCCGGGCGGCGCCAGGTGTTCGAGATCGGCTTCGCCGCCGCCGGGGCCGAGCTGGCGCGCGGCACCTACATCCCGCACCGGGACGAGCAGGGCCGCGTCATCGGTTTCTTCACCCTGTACCAGGACATCACCGAGCAGCGCCGGGCCGAGGCCGTGCTGCGCGAGACCGCCGAAACGCTGGAGCGCCGCGTCGCCGAGCGCACAAGCGAGCTGACCGCATTGAACGAGGCGCTGGCGGCGGCGAAGGCGGCGGCCGAGGCGGCCAATCTCGGCAAGACCCGCTTCCTGGCGGCGGCGAGCCACGACCTGCTGCAACCGTTCCACGCCGCGCGCCTGCTGACCGCCACCCTGGCGGAGCGGCTGGGCCGGCGGCCCGAGGGGGCGCTGGTCGGCCATATCGACAGCTCGCTCGGCACGGTGGAGGAGCTGCTGCAGGCCCTCTTGGAGATCTCGAAGCTCGACGCCGGCGCGGTCGAGCCGCAGCCGCGGCCGGTGGCGGTGGACGAGATCCTGCGTATGGCCGCGCTGCCGTTCGAGCCGATCGCGCGCCGCCGGGGCCTGCGCCTCAAGGTCGCGCGCTCGACCGCGGCCGTGCTGACCGATCCGGCGCTGGTCCGCCGCATCGTGCAGAACTTCGTCGCCAACGCCGTGCGCTACACCCGGCAGGGCACGGTGCTGGTCGGCTGCCGGCGGCGGAATGGTGTCCTGGTGATCCAGGTCTGGGACACCGGGCCGGGCATCCCGCCGGAGCAGCTCACCGCCATCTTCGAGGAGTTCCGGCGCCTCGGCTCCGGCAGCGAGGACGAGCCGGCGGGGCTGGGGCTCGGCCTCGCCATCGTCGAACGCATCGCGGCGCGGCTCGGCCACCAGGTGGCGGTGCGCTCCTGGCCTGGCCGCGGCAGCGTGTTCGAGGTTGTGCTGCCGTTGTCGGAGACACCGGTCGCGGCCCGGCCGGCCGAGACGCGCCCGCCGCGATCGCCGGCCACCGACCTGGCCGGGCGCCTGGTCCTTTGCGTCGACAACGACCACGCCATCCTGACCGCGACCCGGCTGCTGCTGGAGGGCTGGGGCTGCACCGTGCTGGCGGCGACCGACGCGGCCGGGGCCAAGGAGGCGCTGCTGCCGCTCGGCCGCGCGCCGGACATGGTGCTGCTGGACTATCACCTCGCCGGGATGGAGACCGGGCTCGAGGTCCTCGATGCGCTGGAGGCGGCGGTCGGCCATCCGCTGGCCGCCGCGCTGGTGACGGCGGACCGCACCGAGGCGCTGAAGGCCGCCGCCCGCGCCCGCGGCCTGCCGCTGCTGCACAAGCCGCTCAAGCCGGCGGCGCTGCGGGCGCTGCTGGTGCAGCGCCTGGCGGTGCGGCAAATGCCGGCGGTCTGAGCGGTCAGTGACCGCCGGCGGGGTCGAGCAGGCCGCTCCGGCGCACCGCGATCACCGCCTGGGTCCGGTTCTGCACCCCGAGCTTGCGGAAGATCTGCGACAGATGGGCCTTCACCGTGGCCTCGGTGATCGACATCTCGAAGGCGATCTGCTTGCTCAGCTTGCCTTCGGTGAGCAAGACGAGAACCCGCAGCTGCTGCGGCGTCAGCTCGCCCACGCGGCGGCTCATCTCGCTGCGTTCCGGCGCGGTGCCGGACGGCCCGGTCGCGGCCTCGGGGAACCAGACGCCGCCGCCCAGCACGCTCTCGATGGCGTCGCCGATCTCGGCCAGCGGCGTCGATTTCGGCAGGTAACCGGAGGCGCCGAACTCCATCGCCTGCCGGATCACGGCGGGCTCCTCATTGGCCGTGACCATGATCACCGGGACGGCGGGGAAGGCGGCGCGCAGCGCGGCCAGGCCGGTGAAGCCGTTCATGCCCGGCATCGACAGGTCGAGCAGCAGCAGGTCGACGGTGCGGTCGCCGAGCAGGACCAGGACCTCGGGGAAGCTGCCGGCCTGGATCACGGCAGGGGCGGGCGACATCACCTCGGCCAGGGTCTCGGCCAAGGCGCGGCGCACCAGCGGGTGGTCGTCGGCGATCAGAACGACGGTCGCATCAGTCATATCGGTCCAAAGAAAGAGGCCGCGCCATTCTGGGCGCGGCCTCCGGGCCGATACAAGTGTTCCGGATCAGGTCTCCCGCCGGATCAGGTCTCCCGGATATCGACGTGCCTGGTGTCGCGCACGAACAGGGTGCCGACGACCAGGGTGATGCCGGCGATGATGATCGGGTACCACAGGCCGCTGTAGATGTTGCCGGTGCCGGCGACGATGGCGAAGGCGGTCGCCGGCAGGAAGCCGCCGAACCAGCCATTGCCGATGTGGTAAGGCAGCGACATCGAGGTGTAGCGGATCCGGGTCGGGAACATCTCCACCAGCAGCGCCGCGATCGGGCCGTAGACCATGGTGACGTAGAGCACCAGCACGAACAGGATCAGCAGCACCATGAAGTGGTTGATCTGCTCCGGATCGGCCGAGGGCGGGTAGCCGGCGGTCTTCAGCGCGTCGCCCAGGCCCTTGGTGAAGGCGGGACCCGCCGTCGCCGCATCCGCCGCGGTCGCATCATAGGCGGTGATGCGGGTGCTGCCGACGTCGATCTCGGCCTTCGACCCGGCGGGTGCGGCCTCGTTGCTGTAGGGCACGCCGGCCTTGACCAGCGCGGCCTTGGCGATGTCGCAGGAGCTGGTGAACTTGGACGTGCCGACCGGGTTGAACTGCACGCTGCATTCGGCCGGGTCGGCGATCACCTTCACCGGCGACGACGCCTGCGCCGCCTCCAGCGCCGGGTTGGCGTAGTGGGTCAGGGCCTGGAACAGCGGGAAGTAGGTCAGGATCGCCAGCAGGCAGCCGGCCATGATGATCGGCTTGCGCCCGATCTTGTCGGACAGGGCGCCGAACACCAGGAAGAACGGCGTGGCGAGCAGCAGCGCCCCGGCGACCAGCAGGTTGGCGGTCTGGGCGTCGACCTTCAACGTGTTGGTCAGGAACAGCAGCGAGTAGAACTGGCCGCAGTACCAGACCACGGCCTGGCCAGCGGTCAGGCCGAACAGGGCCAGCACCACCAGCTTCAGGTTGCCGCGGCGGGCGAAGGATTCGGTCAGCGGCGCCTTGGAGCCCTTGCCCTCGGCCTTCATCTGCTGGAACAGCGGCGATTCGTTGAGCTGCAGCCGGATCCAGATCGAGACCACCAGCAGGATGATCGAGACCAGGAACGGGATCCGCCAGCCCCAGGCGTCGAAGGTCGCGGCGTCCATCGACATGCGGCAGGCCAGGATGACGATCAGCGACAGGAACAGGCCCAGCGTCGCGGTGGTCTGGATCCAGGCGGTGTAGAAGCCGCGCTTGCCCTGCGGCGCATGCTCGGCGACATAGGTCGCAGCGCCGCCGTATTCGCCGCCCAGCGCCAGGCCCTGCGCCAGCCGCAGCAGGATCAGGATCACCGGCGCGGCGATGCCGATCGCCTCGTAGCCGGGCAGGAAGCCGACCGCCGAGGTCGACACGCCCATGATCACGATGGTGACCAGGAAGGTGTATTTGCGGCCGACCAGGTCGCCGAGCCGTCCGAACACCAGCGCGCCGAACGGCCGGACGAAGAAGCCGGCGGCGAAGGCCAGCAGGGTGAAGATGAAGGCCGCGGTCGGGTTGACGCCGGAGAAGAAGTTCTTGGCGATCGACGTGGCGAGCGCACCGTAGAGGTAGAAGTCATACCACTCGAACACCGTTCCCAGCGACGATGCGAATATGACCTTCCGTTCCTCGGCTCTGCTGAGGGTTCGGATCGGTATTCGAAGTTCGCCATCTGATACAGCGGTCATCGGCGCATCCTCCCTGATCATTGTGGTCGACGCGCCGATTTTTGTGAGGACGAACGCCCCTATAGTACGACGCGCTATCGTGCAACTTTAGCAGCCGCGCCGCCGCGGGACGTATTCGACGTTCGTCTATGCGCTCTCAAGCACCTGCTTCAGCGTCGCCAGGTCGCGCTCGACCCATTCGGCATCGGCGGCGAAGCGGGCGTCGTCCATCTCCGGTTGGCGGAACAGGTGGAACGTCACCTCGCTGCCGCCGCCATTGGCCAGCACCCGTATCGGCAGGGCGATCTCGGCGCCGCTCGGCGGGATGACCCAGTGGTCGGCGATGCGGAACGCGTTGGGCGGGGTGAAACGGACCTGCACGGTGCCCTCCGGCGTGTCGGCGACCCAGCCGTCGCCGTCGCGCTCGAGCGAGTCGGCGAGGCCGCTGGCCCATTGCATGAAGTTTTCGGGGACCGACAGGAAGGCATAGACGGCGTCGGGGTCGCGGTCGATCCAGACGCTGAGGGTGCGGGAGGGAAGGGCTCGGCTCATGACGGACCTCCGGGATTGATGGCCCGGCATTTTGCGCCAGACCGGGCCGCGCGGCTTGAACGAAACGGCCAGTTCCCGAAATGTTCCTTTTTGCTGGACGTCCTGCCGTGTTCGCACTATGTTCTCTCCATCGGGCCGCGAGGCGTTGCGGCCCTGGGCAGAGGAGGGACCGGAAATGGCGGTCACGCGGGAAGTCCGGGAACGGGATGGCCTGAAGCTCTACCGCAACACCCTGTCACGGCGGCTGTTGGCGGCGGAGGGCCCGGCGGCGCTGCTGCAGGCGGCGCTGCGCGAGTTCCCCGACCTGCTCGGCTTCGACCTGTGGCGGCACCCCTCCGGCGCCCTGATGCTGTGCCGCACCGACAACCGCCCGGCGGCGCTGGCCAAGGACAAGGCCTGGGCCGCGGCGCGCGCCGACCTGCTGTTCGCCCCGGCGCCGGTGGAACTGCCGGTGGCGGCGCTGCCGCGCGGGATGGGCGAGGGCGCCCGGCCGGCTTTTGCCTGAGGCCGTCGGGGCTGGTCAGCCGCCGAGGGCGGCGCGCCGACGGTCCAGGCTGGCCTGGGGCCAGAGCGTCTCCGTCTCGTAGTAGACCTCGAAGGCGGGGACACCCTCCGGCAGCACCACCCAGGGCAGCTTCGACCGGGTGAAGATGTGCACGTCGGGCGGCAGCGCCGCCGGGTCGTCCAGCGTGCCGACGCGGACGAAGCGCACTGCGGTGCGGCCGCTATAGGTGCTCCACAGCGCCGTGCGGCAGGCGGGGCAGCGATGGATGACATGCGGCTTGCCACTGTCGGTCGGCACGGCGACGGGCTCAGGCTCTCCCGACAGCAGCTCGACCTGGTCGGCCTCGATCAGGGCGTTGAGCACGAAGGCGCTGCCCGTCTGCCGCTGGCAGTCGCAGCAGTGGCAGCAATGCACGAACATCGGCGGCGACAGCAGCCGATACCGCACGGATCCGCAGGCGCAACGGCCTTCTAGAGTGCGGGGCATCCTTGGCGCTCCGGTCGGCTGATAACGTGGTTGCCGGAAGAGGTTATCAGCCTTGAGATGGCACTGGAATGCTCGGATCCAACTCCCGAATCCGCGCCTCGATCTGGCGCATATACTGGTAGATCTCGGTCAGATCGGAGAGCGAATGCCTGGTCTCTTCCTTGCCGTCGAATAGCCCAAGGAGCTTGGTCGTCACCCCATTAAAGTGCAGCCGTGCGATGGTCTTGCGATTGTTGTCGTCCAGCAACACGGCGCAGTAGGATTTCGCATCTCTGATCACGACGCGCTTTGGGTTGGTGAGCCGCGAGGCGATTGCTTGAATAATGTGGAAGCCTGAAATTTCTTCCTGTGTTGTCATCACAGCTTCGTCCGGGTTGCTGTCAACAACGTCAGGGATTTCAGGAGCCGCGGCATTGAGGGCAGAAGAAAGTCGCTCATTCACCAGATCGCGGATCAGGCTGGCGATCACTGCCGGCAGTATCTTGCTGAAGCTTTCCTTGATTGCTGGTGTTAGCCGTCCGCCATAAACGCGTGAGGCCAGTATGCGGACGAAATCCTCCGAGGGTTCGTTAAACTCCTTTTCCAGCTCCTTTCTGAGCTGAGACTGCATCTTTAGATTGCCTGCCTCCTGGACGATCTGGTCGATATCAAACGAAGATTTTCCAAATTTCTCAAGTATTTTTGCGTCTGATGGTTTGATGGCTTCGATAGAAAAAGTATAGAATGGCTTTTCATCCATCTTGTTAGGACGATCTATATCCGAGTAAAAATGATACACGACACCATTGGTCAGGACCGCTAATCTCGCATCTGTGACGCTGAAATACCGGAAGAGCTGGCTAGCGTGATTGAGGCTTAGCTCTGCGCTGGAAGGCTTGCATTCGATCAGAATGGAAACTTTTCCGCCATTGCAAATGGCATAGTCAACTTTCTCGCCCTTTTTTGTTCCGACGTCCGCAGTGAATTCCGGCACAACTTCCCCAGGGTTGAATACATCGTAACCCAACGCCTGAATAAATGGCATGACAAGAGCTGTCTTCGCTGCCTCTTCTGTTAGTAAAATTTCTCTATGAGCGGTGACTTTTTTCTGAAGATCGACAAGACGAGTGCTAAGGTCCATTGCTTCCTCCTTGCCAGAATCTACCTATGAAAATAGAGACTATCTTTCATTAGGCGATTGGCGTGTGGTTCTCACTGCGCGACGTCGACAGCCGATGAAAAATGGTTCATATGCACTTAAGCATGCATATTTCGTTCCGACGACGGAGTATACTACCACAAGCGCTTGTTAGCGAAAGCGTGACCAGAACCAGACTTGAGATAGCGCTCAAAAGCTTCTGCCTTGGCTCGATTGCTAAACGCGACATAGGTCGTCAACCGCCACGGCTTGAATTTTGAAGTGTGGATCGACTTTCCAGAATTGTGGTCTTGAAGACGCTGCTTGAGGTCGGCGGTCACTCCGACGTAGCGCTGCCCCTGTGTTGAAATGCTTTCGATAAGGTAGACATAAAACATCGGCGGCCCTCCTTCGCTGAAGCTACGGAGGGCATCCTGCTTCGCGATGAGGAGAGGCGATAGTCCTGCGAAGCGCGTGAGCGCGAAGCAGGATGGCGGAGGGAAAGGGATTCGAACCCTTGATACGGCTCAACACCGTATACCCGCTTTCCAGGCGAGCGCCTTCAACCACTCGGCCACCCCTCCGCTGGAGGCGGGACAATAACCATGAGGCCCCGCTTCGGCAAGCGGGCAAATGCGCGATTTTTTACACCGCTTCCGGCATGGCGACCGGCCGGGCGGCGCGATAGAGTCGGTGCCGCCGGAAGGGCAGGGAAGCTGGGAGAGTTGAGCATGGCCGAGGTGTTCCGGTTCGATCGCGCCCTGGCGCGCCAGCCTGCCGGGTCCGCGGTGGACGGGCTGCGCGCCGTCGACCGGGGCGCGCCCGACATGGCCCGGTTCCGGGCCGAGCATGCCGCCTATGTCGCGGCGCTGGAGCAGGCGGGCGTGGCGGTCGAGGTGCTGCCGCCGCTCGAGGGCTTCCCCGATTCCGTCTTCGTCGAGGATCCGGCGCTGACCTTCCCCGAGGGCGCCATCCTGCTGCGCCCCGGCGCGCCGTCGCGGCTGGGCGAGGCGGCGGAGATCGCCGCGGCCCTGGCCGCCCGGTTCGAGCGGGTGCTGGCGCTGGAGGCCGGCTTCGCCGAGGGCGGCGACGTGCTGGTGACGCCGCGCGCCGTGATCATCGGGCTGTCCGCCCGCACCGACGCCCGCGGCGCCGGGGCGCTGGCGGCGCTGCTCGCCGAGCTCGGCCGCAAAGCCGAGGTGGTGACGCCGCCGGCCGGCGTGCTGCATTTCAAGACCGCGTGCTCGCTGCTCGATAGCGAGACCGTGCTGGCGACCGAGGCCCTGGCCGGCTTCTTCCCCGGGATGCGCGTGGTCCGTGTGTCGGAGGGGGAGGACGCGGCCGCCAACGCCCTCCGGGTCAACGACGTGGTGCTGGTCGGCGCCGCCTTCCCGCGCACCGCCGAGGCGCTCGACCGGCTCGGCTACCGCGTGGTGCCGCTGCAGGTCGCGGAGACCGGCAAGCTCGACGCCGGCCTGTCCTGCATGTCCCTGCGCTGGAGACAGGCCTGATCGCGCAGCGGGGTCATGGCGCGCCCCCGGCCGCTGATGTAGGGTGCGCGCCCCGTTCGCCCGGTACCATCGGATCCCGTGACCACTCAACTCCTGCCACATGACGACGCGACCGACGCAGCGGCCCCGGTCGACCTGCGCGGACGCACCATCCTGCAGGTGCTGCCGGCGCTCGGCACCGGCGGGGCGGAGCGCGGCTGCGTCGATGTCGCCGCGGCGATCGAGGCGGCAGGCGGTAAGGCGCTGGTGGCCTCGGCCGGCGGCGCCCTGCTGCGCGACCTGGCGCGGACCGGGGCCGAGCATGTCGCGCTGCCGCTCGCCGGCAAGAACCCGGTCACGATCTGGCGCAACATCCGCCGGCTCGAGGCGCTGATCCGCGATCGCGGAATCGACCTGGTGCACGCCCGCAGCCGTGCCCCGGCCTGGAGCGCCCATGCCGCCTGCCGGCGCCTGGGCATCCCCTTCGTCACCACCGTGCACGCGCCCTACAACCAGCACAGCGCGGCCAAGCGGCTGTACAATTCGATCATGGGGCGCGGCGACCGGGTGATCGCGATCTCCGACTATGTCGCCCGCTACATCGTCGACAGCTATGGCACCGATCCGGCGCGGATCCGCACCATCCCGCGCGGCGTCGACCTGCGGCACTTCGCGATCGAGGCGGTCTCGGCCGAGCGGATGATCAAGCTGGCTCGCGCCTGGCGGGTGCCGGACGACCGGCCGTTGGTGCTGATGCCGGGGCGCCTGAGCCGTTGGAAGGGCCAGGCCGTGGTGATCGACGCGCTGGCCCGGCTCGGCCGGCACGACCTGTGCTGCCTGATCGTCGGCAGCGACCAGGGCCGCAGCGGCTACCGGCAGGAGCTGATCGACCGGATCGCGGCGAAGGGGCTGAACGGGGTGGTGCAACTGGTCGACCACTGCGACGACATGCCGGCCGCCTACATGCTGTCCGACGTGGTGGTGCATGCCTCGACCGATCCCGAGGGCTTCGGCCGGGTGGTGGTGGAGGCGATGGCGCTGGGCCGGCCGGTGATCGCGACCAATATCGGCGCCCCGCCCGAGGTGGTGGCCGAGGGCGAGACCGGCTGGCTGGTGCCGCCGGGCGATCCCGACGCCCTGGCCGCCACCATCGACCATGCGCTGTCGCTGACGCCGGAGGAGCGGGGGTGGATGGCGGAGCGGGCGATCGCCACGGTCGCGGCGCACTACACCAAGGAGGCGATGACCGGCTCGACCCTGGCGGTCTACCGGGAGCTGCTGGGCGCGCCCGCGGCGGCCGAGGGCTGAGGAGGTCGCGATGCTGCCGCTGCTCGCCAAGACCTACGCCCTGGCCGGCGCCCTGGCCGCGCCCGGCCGCACCCGCCGGATCATGGCGCTGAAGGACCGCCATCGCGGCCAGCGCTGCTTCCTGCTCGGCAATGCGCCCTCGCTGCTCGACTTCGATCTGTCGAAGCTGGCCGGCGAGCAGTTCTTCGTGGTCAAGAAGGGCTACAAGGCGCTGGAGCGCGGGCTGCCGGCGCCGATTCCCTATTATGTGCTGAGCGACTTGCGCGGCTGGGACCGGATCAAGGCCGATGTCTCGACCCTGCCGGTCGGCACCTATCTGGTGCGCGACACCATCGCCGCCCGGCCGGAGTTCCGGCCGCCGGCCGAGCGTGTGGTGACCTTCCCCGGCTATCGCGGCGGCCTGCGCAAGCAGGGCTTCCGGCATCATCCCTGGCAGGGGCTGGGCAATGATTCGACGGTGATCCTGTTCGCCGCCCAGATCGCCCATTACATGGGCTTCGCCGAGGCCTACATCCTCGGCGTCGATCTCGACTACGCGCAGGACACCACCTATTTCTACGCCGCCGGGCAGAGCGAGACCAATCAGTACGTCCGCCCCGAGGACGAGATCTATGGGCGTGAGTTCGGCATCCTGCGCCGGGCCTTCGAGGCGGAGGGCCGGATCCTGCGCAATGCCGGCCGCGGCGGCGCGGTGATGGGGCTGGACCGGGCCGACTATGACGCGGTCCTGGCGACGCCGGGGCCGGTGGCGTGACGGTGCCGGCGGGCGCGAGCGCGCCGATGCGGCCTAGGATGGCTTTCCGCTTGGATGACCCGCAGTTGCGCCGTCTCGTGATGTTGGTTATCGGAGTAGATATTAACGGCCATTCAAATCGCAAAAATTGGGGTCGCTGAAACTTGCAGGAGTCACTATGCTCGCCGCCAACTGGGGTTGTTCTTAAAGAAACACGCAGCATGACTGTTCGGCTTGCCGGGCAAGGGCGCAGGTTCGCTGTGGTCACGACCTGCAACGCCGCAGGATACGAGGCCTATGGGCAGCGCATGGTCGAGAGCTTCGATCGCCACTGGCCTGTCGAGGTACCGCTTCTGCTGTATAGCGAAGGCTTCGCGCCCAAGCTCTCCGGCCGCCGGATCGAGGTGCGCGATCTGATCGACAGCTCGCCGGATCTGGCGGCGTTCAAGCACCGCCACGCCGACAATCCGCTGGCCCATGGGCTGACCCGGCGCCCCCGCTTCCGGCTGAGCTACGATCTGGCGAAGCTGCGCTTCAAGCTCGGCGAGAAGCGCTGGGGGGAAGGGTACCGCTGGAATGCGGTGCGGTTCGCGCATAAGAGCTTCGCCATCTTCCACGCCGCCGCGGCCGCGGATATCGACGTGCTGATCTGGATCGATGCCGACACCCGATTCTTCGCCGATGTCGGCCGGGACGAGATCGAGGGATTCATCCCGGCCGACTGCTTCGTCGGCTATCTGCGCCGTCGCATCCATTCCGAGTGCGGCTTCGTCGCCTACAATCTGAGACATCCGGCGACGCGGGAGATGCTCGCGGAGTTCGAGCGGCTCTACACCCGGGACGAGATGTTCCACGAATACGAGTTCCACGACTCCTACCTGTTCGACATCGTCCGCAAGCAGACCGAGCGCCGGGGCCACAGATCCTACGACATCGCCGGCGGGCTGGGCCTGAAAGTGCCGCATGTGCTGATCAATTCCCCCCTCGGCCGGTTCATGGACCATCTCAAGGGCGGACGGAAGGAGGAGGGCCGGAGCCGGGGCGCCGATCTGGTCCTGGAGCGGCGGGAAGCGTATTGGCGCGAGTCCGGGTGATCGAGGGCCGCGCGAAATTCACGGTCTTGCCATGATCCTGCCCCCAGTTCCGTCCCACAATGCGCCGGTGATGGGCGGAAGGCCGGAGTGCCGCAAAGCGGATGTGATGCCGGGCACAGTGTGGTATTTCTCGTGCCGCTAGCCTGTCGGTGAGTGGTGCACCAGCAGCGGGAGGTGACAGACGATCGCCGCCGCCTCAAAGGACACAGGATTTCGGACAAGACGTCATGAGCGGTCATTCACTCAAGAGATTGTCCCGATGGTTTCTAAAGCGATTGTCCTTTTCCGTTCTTCTGGAAAATTTGACCGACACGCAGGCAAGGGACGCCGTCAAGGACTATCGTTTGAGAATTCGCGGCAATACACCAGACATGGGGACGCCGGGGGTTCTGTTTTGCGGGTGTGACGACGGCTACTACAAGAAATTCGCGCCGAGTTTCCTCTTGTCCGCCGAACAGCTGGCGGAGCCGCTCCACATCCACATCCATCTGTACGGTCCCTGCCAGGAGACCCTCGACCATATCGACCGGATGCGCCGGACCTTGTGCCATGTGAGGCTGTCCTTCACCTGGGAGGACGATTCCTACCGGCGGCTGTCCCTGCCCAGGCCGGTCTATTTCTCGGCGGCGCGGTTCCTGGTCCTGCATCACCTGCTGCTGGCCTGCAAGGCGCCGATCCTGTGCGTCGACATCGACGGCATCGTCCGCCGGCCGCTCGGCCAGGTCTTCAGGATGATCGAGCGGGCCGACGTGACGCTGCACTTCCGGCTCGGCGAGCGCAGGGTCTGGCGCCGGGTGATGGCCGGTGCCGTCGGCGTCAGCCATTCCAAGGAATCGCTCGGCTTCTGCGAGAAGCTGGCGTCCGTCGTCTGGCGGGCGCTGCACATGCGGCCGACCGACCATGTCGACCAGCCGGCGATCTATTATCTCTATGTCATCCGCCGGCGGCTCAAGCCGCGGATCCGGTGGCAGCACATGCCGGCCGGCCTGGTCGATGTCGCGTTCGGCGAGGACAGCTTCATCTGGTCGGCGAAGGGGGCGTTGAAGGAGGGGGCGGTGTTCTCGCGCGCGACCTCGGCGGTCGAGGCGGGCTACGCGCTGGACCTCGATCAGCCCCACGCGATCTATGCCGAGGCTCGCGGCGACGGCACGCATGGCTAGGATCTTCGTGTTCTGGGGCGTGACGATCGGCAAGCCCGGCGCGGCGCTCGCCGAAGGCGCGGCCCGTCTCGGCACCGTCCATATGAGCACGCCGGCCCGGTTCGAGCCGGACGACATCGCGATCCTCTGGGCGCCGTTTCGCGGCACCTTCCGCAGCGAGATCTATCGCCAGATCCGGGCGGCCGGGGGGCGGGCGATCATCGGCGAGAACGGCTGGCTGTCGCCGGTCCAGGGGCGCAAATACGTCCAGCTCGCGCTGCATGGCTGGAACGGCACCGGCGACTTCCCGGCCGGCGACGGCAGCCGCTGGGACTCGTGGAACGTGCCGCTGAGCGACTGGCGCCGCGGCGGCGAGACCATCCTGGTGGTGGAGCAGCGGCCGAAGGGCATCAACCTCGACCCCCGCGCCATGCCGCCCGGCTGGGCGCAGAGCGTCGCGCCCAGGACCAGCCGCAGGGTGGTGCGACGGACGCGGTTCACCGAGGCGCCGCTGGACCGGCAGCTCGACGAGGCCTTCGCCACGCTGACCTGGACCAGCACGGTCGCGATCAAGTCCCTGATCCGCGGCATCCCGGCCTTCACCTGCGGGCCGCACATCAATTGCGGCGAGCTGATGCGGCGCGGCCTCGACGTCGACAACCCGATCTATCCCGACCGCGAGCCGGTGTTCCGCCGCCATGCCTGGATGCAATGGACCGAGGAGGAGATCCGGTCCGGCGAACCCTTCGCGCGGCTGCTGTCGCTGCCGCATGACGGCCGGCCCGAGATCCTGCTGGATCCGGATGCGGTGCCCTCGGCCTGGACCATGGCCGGACGGGTGCGGGCGGCCGTGGCCGGCCGCAAGCCGCTGGACCGGATCGCGGAACGTCTGATCGGGTAGGGGCCTGATCGGGTAGGGAAGCCGCGAATCGTCGGTCCCGGTGGATCAATCGTACGATTTGTGCATTATCTGGCCGCCCGAGCGGATGACCTCGGGCCGTCCGAGGTCTCCCGCCGTCCATGCTGTTCAACTCCTACGCCTTCATTCTTCTGTTCCTGCCGCTGACCTATGCGCTGTGGATGGCGGCGCGCCGCTTTGCCGGAATCTCCTGGGCGATCGCCGCCCTCCTGGCCGCCTCGCTGGTGTTCTACGGGGCCTCCGCCCAGCTGCAACTGCTGCTGCTGCTCGCGGCGATCGTGCTCAACCACCATCTCGCCGGGGTGATCTACCGCCACCGCCTGACGCCGCGTGGGCGGGCCTGGATGCGGCTGGCCGTGGGCGGCAACCTGCTGTTCCTGTTCGTCTTCAAATACACCGGCTTCGTCACCCAGACCGCGGCGGACGCCTTCGGCTGGCCGGGGATCGCGATCCACATCGCCCTGCCGGTCGGCATCTCCTTCTACACCTTCCAGCAGATCGCCTATCTGGTGGACGTCGCCCGCGGCGAGGGCGAGCCCTGGCCGCTGCCGCGCTATGCGCTGTTCGTCGTCTTCTTCCCGCATCTGATCGCCGGCCCGATCGTCCACCACCGCGAGCTGATCCCGCAATTCGCCAGCGGCGCCAGGACGGCGCGGCTCGGCGACCTGGCGGTCGGCCTCTCGATCTTCACCATCGGCCTGGCCAAGAAGGTGCTGGTCGCCGACAGCTTCGCCCTGATCGCCTCGCCGGTGTTCAACGCCGCGGCGCAGGGGGCACAGCCCGGGCTGCTGGACGCCTGGGCGGCGGCCGTGGCCTATGCGCTGCAGATCTATTTCGACTTCTCGGCCTATTCCGACATGGCGATCGGCCTCGGCCGGATGTTCGGCATCCAGATGCCGATCAACTTCGCCTCGCCCTACCGGTCGCTGTCGATCGTCGAGTTCTGGCGGCGCTGGCACATCACCCTGTCCCGCTTCCTGCGCGACTATCTGTACATCCCGCTCGGCGGCAACCGGCACGGCCCGGCGCGGCGCTATGCCAATGTCTTCATCACCATGCTGCTGGGCGGCATCTGGCATGGCGCCGGCTTCACCTTCATCCTGTGGGGGGCGCTGCACGGCCTGCTGATCGTCGCCTGCCAGACCTGGCGGGGCAGCCGGTTCCACGTGCCGCTGCCGGCCGCCCTGGCCTGGCTGCTGACCACGGTGACGGTGATCCTGGCCTGGGTGCCGTTCCGGGCCGCCGACATCGCCACCGCCGGCCGGATCTATGCCGGGCTGTTCGGTGTCGCCGGGGATCTGCACGAACCGGCGTTGGACTATGCCCCCTCGGCGACGCTGGAGACGATTCTCGGCGCGCTGCTTCCCGGCACGGCGTGGAACGTCTGGCTGTCGCTGGCGGCCGGGGCGGCCGGCCTGGTGGCGTGCCTGTGCCTGCCCAACATCCAGACGCTGTTCCGGCGCTACGGCGTCGGCCTGCCCACCCGCGGCTATGCCGACGGGATCGAGCCGCCGGCGCTCGGCCGCCTGGTCCCGGCCTGGCGGCCGCATCCGGTCGCCGCGGCCACCATCGGCCTCCTGCTCGCCGCCTGCATCCTCAAGCTGAACGATGTCTCCGAATTCATCTATTTCCGCTTCTGACGCGCGCCGCTACCTGCTGACCGGCGCCGCGGCCGCCGTGGCGCTGGTGGTGGCGATCTGCGCGCTGTCGCTGTGGGGCATGCAGAACGGCCTGTCGGAATGGCGGGAATCCGAGCTGCTGCGGTACCAGATCGAGAAGATCGAGGACACCCGGCAGGTCGACATCCTGCTGGTCGGCGACAGCTCGCTCGGCAACGGCATCGATGCGCGGGACTGGAGCCGGCGGCTCGGCCTCTCGGTCATGTCGCTGCCGCTGGTCGGCACCTATGGCTTCGAGGGCACGCTGAACATGCTGAAGCGCGCGGTGCGCGAGACCCGGCCGCGCGTCGTCGTGGTGATGCAGACGCTGGACATGATGCGGCGCAGGCCGTCCTGGCCCGGCGCGCTCTACACCGCCGAGACGCTGGGCGACCTCGCCGACGTGCCGCCGCAGGAGATGCTGTCCTCGCTGGCGACCTGGGACATCCCGGCCGGGATGCTGCAGGCGGCGGCGACCGGCGAGGCGATCGACCCCGCCATCGCCCGGCTCGACTATGTGCCGCAGAATCCGGCCCGGTTCGGCGCGCCGCTGTATCCGCGGACCTACGAGCCTCGCGCGGTGCGCAAGGATGCGGCCGCATCGCTGCGCCGCATCGGCGAATTCTGCCGCGAGCAGAGCCTGACCTGCCTCTACGCCAGCGGCCCCTATCTGAACCCGCAATGCATGGAGTCCCAGGGCTATGCCGCGGCCATCGCCGATGTCGCCCGGCAGACCGGGCTGATCCCGGTCGCCGGAACGCCGGTCTGCATGCCGCGGCCCGATGTCGGCGATTCCGAGGATCACGTGATCCCCTCCCGTCGGCCGCAATACAGCGAGATCCACCGGGCGCTGATCATGGCGGCGATCGAGCGGACCGGTGTCGGGATCCGGCGCCGCCCCGTCTCCGGCCCCGGCACCTGAGCGCGGGGCTTGCCCCGGCCGGCGAGTTGTCGGATACAAATTTGTAACATGCCAGCCGCGCTTCGTTTCTTCGTCTATCTGCCCCAGGGCGACCGCAAGCCCTGGCGCGAATGCATCGCCGCCTGCGAGCGCTTCGGGTCGACCGCGGCGGAGCTGCCGGAACGCTTCGAGCCCGGGGACGTGCTGATCACCTGGTCGCCGTTCCGGCTGTCCAAGCGCTGGGCGGCGGTCCGCGACGTGCGCGCGGCGGGCGGCCGGGCCGTGATCCTGGAGAATGGCTGGCTGTCGCCGCCGGGCGGCGTCCGCCACTTCCAGTTCGCGCTCGACGGCTGGAACGGCACCGGCCGGTTTGCGGATGGCGGACCGTCGCGCTGGGCCGCCTGGGGCGTGAGGCTGCTGGATTGGCAGCGGCAGAGCGGGCATGTGCTGGTCCTGGGCCAGAAGGCGCAGTCGATCAGCGATGCCCGGCGCATGCCGCCGGGATGGGCCCAGAGCCTGCGCCTCGATACCCGCCGGCCGGTGCTGCGCCGCATGCCCGGCGCGGCGCGCCCGCTGGCGGAGGATCTGCGCGGCGCCTGGTGCACGGTGACCTGGACCAGCACGGCAGCGATCCAGGGGCTGGTCGCCGGCATCCCGGCCTTCCATTGCGGCCCGAACACGCTGTGCCCGGAGCTGTCGAAGTCCGGCCTGGACGTCGAGGCGCCGATCTACCCCGACCGCCAGCCGGTGTTCGAGCGCCTCGCCTGGTGCCAGTGGACCCCGGCGGAGATCGCGACCGGGGAGCCGCTCGGGCGGCTGCTGGACCTGCCGCATGACGGCGCCCCGGTGCGGCTCGAGGAACCGGCCGCGGTCCGCCCGCGCTACACGCTGCTCGGCCGCGTGCGCGACCTGGCCCTCCGCCTGCCGGGGGACCATCCGGTCCGCCGGCGGCTCGGCATGTCCTGACGCCGGGGTAGGGGCGCATGCGCATCTTCATCGTCCTCGGCGACCCGCCGTCCCCCGGCCAGGCCAACGTCAAGCCCTATGACGAGGTGGCGGCCGGGGCGCGCCGGCTGGGCCCGGTCACGATCGGCATGCCCGACCGCGACGCCGGCCCGGACGACGTCCTGATATGCTGGTCGCCCTTCCTCGGCACCGACCGGCTGGCGGCGCTGCGCACCATCAAGGCGGTCGGCGGCCGGGCGATCGTGATGGAAAATGGCTGGCTGTCGCCGATCGGCCCGCGGCGCTTCTTCCAGGTGGCGCTGGACGGCTGGAACGGGGAGGGGCGGTTCCCGCCGGGCGGGCCGGAGCGGTGGCGCGGCTGGGACGTGCCGATGCGCGACTGGAGCCGCGGCGGCAACCACGTCCTGGTGATCGGCCAGAAGCTGAAGGGGGCCGACCAGGATTTCCGGCGCATGCCCGAAGGCTGGGACTACAGCCTGACCCTGCCGACCCAGCGCCCGGTGCTGCGCCGGACACGTAAGACGGCGGTGCCGCTGGAAGAGCAGTTGCGCGGCGCCTGGTGCACGGTGACCTGGACCAGCACGGCCGCGATCAAGGGTCTGATCGCCGGCGTGCCGGCCTTCTATTGCGGGCCGACCGTGATCTGCCACGAGCTGTGCCGGCGCGGCACCGATGTCGACCACCCGGCCTATCCGGAGCGCGACCCGGTGTTCGAGCGCCTGGCCTGGTGCCAGTGGACGCCGGAGGAGATCGCGACCGGGGAGCCCTTCGCCCGGCTGCTCGATCTGCCGCACGACCGGGTGCCGCAGGCGATCGCGGAACCCTTCATCCTGCCGGCCGCGGTGACACCGCGCGGGGTGCTGCGCGAGCAGCTGGACCATGCGCGCCGCCGCTGGCGCCGCCGCCTGGCGCGGTGGAAGGGCTGACTATGATCCGCGGCGTTGCCGATCGGCGGCGATCCGCTCGCGGATGATGCCGGCGATGCGGCCGGCCTCGTCCAGCGGGGCATAGGCGTAGGGCTCGATCGTGCCGGTGAAGGGCCGGGTGAGCCCGAGCGTCTCCTGCATGTCGCGGTGGAAGCGGTGGAACTTCCCGAGATAGGGGCCGGGCGTCTCGTCCAGCGGGATCGAGAACACCGGCATCCCGGTCGAGGCCGCCTCGCAGGTCATGGTGATCGAATCGACCGTCACCAGCACGGCATCGGCGATCGCCAGGTACTGGAAATACGGGTTCTCGCCGGTGCGGTCCCAGACGAAACCGCGGTCGCCGGCCAGCGCCTGCTGCAGCCGTGGCAGCACGGCGGGATCGGAGCGGCGCGAGGTCGTGACCAGCAGGCTCCATCCCTCGGCCTGGAGCCCGCGCAGCTGGGCGACCAGGGCGTCGATGCGCGCGGGGGAATAGCCGTAGCCGGGGTTGGGGCCGCCGATCATCACCGCCGCCCGGCGGCCGGGCAGGGCGCCGAAGCGCTGCTCCGACGCGGCGCGGTGGCCGGCGACCAGCGCCGCGTCGACGCGGTGCGGCGCGCCCACCATCGGCAGCACGTCGTCGCGGCCGTCGAACTCCGGCCGCCAGTCGTGCCGGCCGACGAAGCACAGGTCGAACCCGTCGAAGCCGACGGTCGGGATCTGCAGATGCACGGTGAAGATCGAGCCGCGGGACCGGCGCGTCGCCGCCATCACCGCGGGTTCCGCCTGCCGGCCGCAGGAGATCGCGAGGTCCGGCCAGGGTGGCCGGATCCGGTTCAGATGGACATTGCGGATATGGATCCAGCGGCGGTTCAGGCGCCGCGCCAGCCCGGACTTCGCCGGATCGGGACGCCGCACCAGCCGGGTCTCGGTGGCGACACCCAGCTTCTCGGCCACGCCGCGGCACTGGGCGATGGTTCCGGCCTTGCTCTCGCTGACGATCCAGCAGCGCAGCGCGGAGATGTCGGCCGGCCCGATCATCGGCCCGTTTCCGGACGGTCTCTCAACCCCAGTGCTCGGCCACCCAGGGGGTGGGGCGCACATGCTTGGACCAGCGCCCCGGCCAATGGCCGCTGATCGC
This sequence comes from Inquilinus sp. CA228, assembly GCF_052078665.1. Lineage (NCBI taxonomy): Bacteria > Pseudomonadati > Pseudomonadota > Alphaproteobacteria > Rhodospirillales > Rhodospirillaceae > Inquilinus > Inquilinus sp. CA228. The sequence goes on from NZ_JBQJIK010000028.1 coordinate 46,045, forward strand.
GTATTCCGGCTTCGGGTCGCCGTGGAACACCACGATCCGGGCCCCGTCCGGGCGGCGCGGGGTCATGAACCAGTTGAACAGGCCGAACGGGCCGCCGGGCATGCAGTGCTTCTTGAAGCTCACGCACCAGGCGTCCGGCCACCACGTGATCTCGCCGATGTGGTCGGAGACATAGGTCTGCGAATTGCGGTAGCGGGCGAAGATCTGGCGGTGGTTGGCGACCAGGTTGTCCAGCACGTCCTGATGCGCCCCGATCTCGAACCGGTAGACCGAGGTGTTGCCGACACGGCGGTCCGGATGGGTCCAGTTGTGGATCACGCAAAACCGGCCCGGATGGTCGAAGAGCGGGTCCAGGCTGTCGACGATGACGATGTCGAGGTCGAGGAACAGCGTCGGCCCCTCCAGGTCGCCGAGCGGCTGGCCGAACAGCGTCACCTTGCGCCAGGGCAGGTTGCGGTGCGGCTCCGGCACCTGCAGCACCGGCATCGGGAAGTGCTCGACATCGGGGTCGAGGCCGGTCGGGTCGTCGGTGAAGCACACGAAACGGTGCCGCCGCGCCAAGTTGCGGCTGACCATCGACTTCAGCCGATTGACGTATTCCGGCCCGTATTTCGGGCCCCATTTCGCGCAGATGACGTTGACCATCGGGGAGTGTTTCCGTTCGCTTGACCGCCGGGTTAGCATGCGGGTCCGGTCCGGCTCAAGCGACGTGCCGCCGCGCCCGGCGGACCGGCCGTCTTCGCATGGCTCCCACCGCCCGCCGCGAACTTGCCTTTTTCCAGCAACATTCCCAAATTTTCGCGTTGAGCGAATCCCGATCCCCGATTTCCTCCGATGAGCGGACTGCGCGACAGACTGAACCCCTTGCGGAAGGCATGGCCCCGCCTGGTCCGGAGCTATGTCATCCATCCGCTGCAGGCGGCCCTGGTCTACGTCGTCTACGGGCTGCTGCGCTGCATGCCGATCGACGTCGCCTCGAATTTCGGCTCCTGGGCGGCGCGGACCATCGGCATGCGGATCGGCGCCACCCGGCACGGCGACCGCAACCTGCAGCTGGTGATGCCGGAGCTGACGGCGGCGCAGCGGCGCGCGATCCTCACCGGCATGTGGGACAATCTCGGCCGGGTGATGGGCGAATATCCGCATCTGCCGGCGCTCGGCCGGGCGGAGGCACGACGGGCCGACCGGATCACCGTCGAGGGTGTCGAGCACTACGAGGCCGCGCGGGCCGGCGGCCGGCCGGTGATCATGGCGCTGGCCCACTACGGCAATTGGGAGGCCGGCCCGATCGTCGCCACCCGGCATGGCGCCCCCCTGGCCATCTTCGTGCGGCCGCTGAACAACCGGCTGGTCGACCGCCTGGTCCGCGGCACACGCCTGTCGCTGGGGTCCGAGCTGCTGGAGAAGCGCATGGCCGGCAACGACGCCCGCCGGGCGCTCGGCATCCTGCGCAACGGCGGGGTGTTGGGGGTGATGGTCGACCAGCGCTACACCGGCGGGCTGAAGGTGCCGTTCCTCGGCCAGGACGCCCTGACCTCGCCGGCGGCGGTCGAGATGGCTTACCACTTCAACTGCGCCCTGCTGCCGATGCGGGTGGAGCGCACCCGTGGCGCCCGCTACCGCGCGGTGATCGAGCCGCCGCTCGGCATCCCCCGCACCGGTGACCGCAAGGCCGATGTGGAGCAGGGGGTGATCCGGCTGAACCGGGTGGTCGAGGGCTGGATCCGCGCCCGGCCCGAGCAGTGGCTGTGGCTGCACAAGCGCTGGCGCCTGACCCCGAAGCGGCCGATCAAGCCGCCGCGGGTGATGCGCCAGTCGTCGCCATCGCAGGCCGCATGAGCATCCTGCTGCCCGGGCCGCTTGACAGGCCTTCCTCGACCCTTACAGTGCCTCGCCCTCTCCGGACGAAAGAACGTGGATAGACTCATGGCCGAGCTGTCGAGCCCTGGCGGCATCGCCATCACCCTGCCCGACGGCGCGGTCCGCCGCTTCGACCGCCCGATGTCGGGCGCCGACATCGCCGGCGACATCTCCAAGAGCCTGGCCAAGGCGGCGATCGCTCTGACCATCGACGGCAAGCTGTCGGACCTGTCGACCGTGGTCGACCGGGACGCGAAGATCGGCATCGTCACCCGCAGCTCGCCCGAGGCGCTGGAGCTGATCCGGCACGACGCCGCGCATGTCATGGCGGAGGCGGTGCAGGAGCTGTATCCCGGCACCCAGGTGACGATCGGCCCGGCGATCGAGAACGGCTTCTACTACGACTTCGCCCGCGACGAGCCGTTCACGCCCGACGATCTCGCGACGATCGAGGCGAAGATGCGCCAGATCATCGGCCGCAACGCCCCCTTCACCCGCGAGGTGTGGGACCGCAACCAGGCGATCGAGTTCTTCAAGGCCAAGGGCGAGAAGTACAAGGCCGAGATCATCGAGGACCTGCCGGAGAGCGAGCCGATCTCGGTCTACCGCCAGGGCGATTGGCTGGACCTGTGCCGCGGCCCGCACATGCCGACCACCGGCGGGGTCGGGCAGGGCTTCAAGCTGACCAAGGTGGCCGGCGCCTATTGGCGCGGCGACCACCGCAACGCCATGCTGCAGCGGATCTACGGCACCGCCTGGCGTGACCAGAAGGAGCTCGACGCCCATCTGCACCAGCTGGAGGAGGCGGAGCGCCGCGACCACCGCAAGCTGGGCCGCGAGATGGACCTGTTCCATCTGCAGGAGGAGGCGGCCGGCAGCGTGTTCTGGCACCCGAAGGGCTGGACCCTGTTCCGCACACTCGAATCCTACATCCGGGCGAAGTTGGATGCCGCCGACTACCAGGAGGTGCGCACGCCGCAGCTGGTCGATTCCAGCCTGTTCAAGGCGTCCGGCCACTGGGACATGTATGGCGACAACATGTTCAAGGTGGCGATCGGCCAGAAGGAGGACGGCTCGCCGGAGCGGATGTACGGCATCAAGCCGATGAACTGCCCCTGCCATGTGCAGATCTACAAGCAGGGCATCGTCAGCTATCGCGACCTGCCGATCCGGATGGCGGAGTTCGGCTGCTGCCACCGCAACGAGGCTTCGGGCGCATTGCACGGGCTGATGCGCGTGCGCCAGATGACCCAGGACGATGCCCATATCTTCTGCACCGAGGACCAGGTGACGGAGGAGGCGAGGCGCTTCTGCGAGCTCCTGGAGGAGGTCTATGACGACCTCGGCTTCGACGACGTCTCGGTCAAGCTGGCGACCCGGCCGGAGGTTCGCGCCGGCACCGACGCGATCTGGGACAAGGCCGAGAAGGGCCTGGCCGACGCGGTGACCGCGGCCGGCTGGGAGTTCGAATACTCGCCGGGCGAGGGTGCCTTCTACGGCCCGAAGCTGGAGTTCCACCTGAAGGATGCGATCGGCCGGTCGTGGCAGTGCGGCACGCTGCAGCTTGACTTCGTGCTGCCGGAGCGGCTGGACGCCACCTATGTCGGCGAGGACGGGGCCAGGCACCGGCCGGTGATGCTGCACCGGGCGATCCTGGGCTCGCTGGAGCGCTTCATCGCCATCCTGATCGAGAACTATGCCGGCAAGCTGCCGCTGTGGCTGGCGCCGGTCCAGGCGGTGGTCACGACCATCACCGGCGAGGCCGACGGCTACGCGCAGGAGGTGCATGCGGCGCTGCTCGCCGCCGGCATCCGCGCCGAGATCGACCTGCGCAACGAGAAGATCAACTACAAGGTCCGCGAGCACAGCCTGAAGAAGGTGCCGCTGATGCTGGTGGTCGGAAAACGTGAGGCGGAGAACCGGAATGTGGCGCTGCGCCGCCTGGGCGGCGAGGCGCAGGAAGTCCTTGCCCTGGGCGAGGCGCTTCATAAACTTGTGGCAGAGGCGCGATCCCCGTTGACATCTGTGAGGGGGCAGGTGCAGACGGGGTCGCAGCAATTGACGGAGGCTATCCATAGCTAGACTACCAACGAATGCCCTGCCGACCCGCGACGGGCCCAGGGTGAACCGCGAGATCGATTCGGCGCAGGTGCGGCTGGTCGGTGCGGATGGCGAGATGATCGGGGTCGTGCCCCTGCGCGAGGCCCTGTGGGCCGCGGAGCAGGCCGGGCTGGACCTTGTCGAGATCTCGCCGAATGCCGAGCCGCCGGTCTGCAAGATTCTCGATTACGGCAAGTTCAAATTCGAAGCGCAGAAGAAGAAGAACGAGGCGCGGAAACGGCAAAAGGTCATCGATGTCAAGGAGATCAAACTCCGCCCGAACATCGACGACAATGACTATAATGTGAAGATGCGCAGCGCGCGGCGCTTCCTCGAGGAGGGCGACAAGGTCAAGGTGACCATGCGCTTCCGCGGGCGAGAGTTGGCGCACCAGGAGATCGGCATGAACGTGCTGGTCAAGGTGCGCGACGAGCTGCAGGACCTGTCGAAGGTCGAGCAGATGCCGAAGATGGAAGGCCGGCAGATGATCATGGTGCTCGCGGCGAAGTAGCCGCGGGCACATGCGGACGGTGCGGTCCTGCACCCGGGTGCAGGGCCCTTTTCTTGGCTTGATGGCGGGCGGAGGCGGGTATGCGGATCGGCGTCGATCTCGGAGGCACGAAGATCGAGGCGATCGCCTTGGACGATGCCGGGACGGAGCTGCACCGCCAGCGCATCCCGACGCCGCGCCACTATGACGGCACGGTCCAGGCGATCCGCGACCTCGTCGGCGCGGTCGAATCCGCGGTGGGCGAGCGCGGCACGGTCGGCGTCGGCATGCCCGGCGTGCTGTCGCCGCAGACCGGCCTGGTCAAGAACGCCAACTCCACCTGGCTGAACGGCAAGCCCTTCGACAAGGACCTCAGCGCCGCCCTCGGCCGCGAGGTGCGCTGCGAGAACGACGCCAACTGCCTGGCGGTGTCGGAGGCGACCGATGGTGCCGCGGCCGGCAAGGGGCTGGTCTTCGCCGTGATCATCGGCACCGGCACCGGCGCCGGCATCGCCGTCAACGGCCGCGCCCATCGCGGCGGCAACGGCGTGGGCGGCGAATGGGGCCACAACCAGCTGCCCTGGGCGACGCCCGAGGAGCTGCCGGGCCCGGACTGCTACTGCGGCAAGCAGGGCTGCCTCGAGACCTGGATCTCCGGCACCGGCTTCGGCAAGGACCATGTCCGGGCGACCGGGCAGCAGATCTCCACGCATGAGGTGGTGTCGCGGGCCGAGGCGGGCGACCCGATCGCCTCGGCCACGCTGGAGCGCTACATCAGCCGGCTGACCCGCGGCCTGGCCCATGTCGTCAACCTGCTCGACCCCGACGCCATCGTGCTCGGCGGCGGCATGTCGAACGTCGCGCGGCTCTATGACGAGGTGCCGCGCCGCCTGCCGCCGATCGTGTTCGGCCGGGAATGCGCCACGCCGATCCTGAAGGCGAAGCACGGCGACAGCAGCGGCGTGCGCGGCGCCGCCTGGCTGTGGCGGCAGGGCGAGGTCGGCTGACCGCTACCGGCCGTCCTGCGATCCCAGCGGCGCGAAGGCGGTCGCCTTGATCTCGACCAGCCCGCCATCCGGGTTCAGCTCCGCCACCGCCAGTTCGACCGCGGCGGGGTAGGGGGCGGCGAAGAACTCGTCCCGCACCGCCGCGATCGCCGCCAGCTGTCCGGCCTTGCCCAGCGCCAGCCGACCGCTGCCGAACACATGGAACATCTGCAGCTCGACCACGTCCTCGAGGCGCGCGTCGCAGGCGTGCAGCAGCCGTTCGATCTGCCGGAAGACCCGGCGCAGCTCCTCGCGAAAGCCCTCCGCGTCCAGGGGCTGCGGCTGCCGGCTGCAGGCGACGATGCCCGAGAGAAAGACGAAATCCCCAGCCCGGCGCGCCGGCGCGTAGTGGAACTGGTCGACATCGGCCTGCAGCTCGGCCGGGATTGCCACCATGCCGGTGCGGGTGGCGACGCTGCGGATGTCCATCATCAATCTCTATTTTGTAATCGACGATACAGAATTTCTGTCGGAGACCGGCCGGACGGTCAAGCCATTTATGGAATGCTGATTACAGAATTGGCGATCGCCCTCGGAGATCGCAACATCTGTTCATGTTCATGGAATGTTCATGGGGGTCTCGCGGTGCGGCGCGCAGTGCAGTATGATCCGCCCCCCTGACTCGCCGCGAGACCGTCCATGTCCCCGCCGGAACGCCGCCTGACCGCCATCCTTTGCGCCGACGTGGTCGGCTATTCCCGGCTGGTCGGGCGCGACGAGACCGGCACGCTGGCCCGGCTCGACCAGGCCCGCGGGATCCTGCGGACGGCGATCGAAGGGCAGGGCGGCCGCGTCTTCAACCTGGCGGGCGACGGGCTGCTGGCCGAGTTCCCCAGCGCGCTCGCCGCGGTGCAGGCCGCGATCGCGGCCCAGGACAGGCTCGGCGTCTGGGCCTCGGACCAGCCCGAGGACGACCGCATGCGCCTGCGCATCGGGGTTAATCTCGGCGACGTCGTGGTCAGCGGCGACGACCTGCTGGGCGACGGCGTCAACGTCGCAGCGCGGCTGCAGGAGGTCGCGGTGCCGGGCGGCATCTGCCTGTCCGGCGCGGTCTATGAGCAGGTCCGCAGCAAGATCGAGATCGGCTTTGCCGATCTCGGTCCGCGGTCGATGAAGAACATCGCCGACCCGGTGCGGGTCTATGCGCTGCGGATCGGGCCGGATGCGCACCGGGTGGAGGCGGCTTCGCCTTCGGCCGCGGCGCCGGGTCGATACTCGCCCTTCGAGAGCCTCCGCCGCCGGGTCCTGGGCGCGCTCGTCGTCGTCGCCGTGCTGCTGGTCATCAACCTGATGACCAACCCCTACGACCTCTGGGTCCAGTGGCCGGCGCTCGGGCTCGGCATCGCGGTGCTCATGCCGGTCATCCGCCACCTGCTCTGGGGCCGGCCGCTCGACGCCGACGGCAAGTAGCAGACCTCAAGCCAGCAGCAAGGCGTCGTCGTCGAGCTGCTCGCCGCGGACCTTGCTGAACAGCTTCAGCAGGTCCGGCACGTCCAGGCCGCTGCGGTCGTCATTGGCGACGTCGAAGGCGATCCGGCCCTCATGCAGCATCACCGTGCGGCTGCCGTGGTCGAGGGCGTGGCGCATCGAATGGGTCACCATCAGCGCCGTCAGCCGCTGCTCCTCGATGATCTGGCAGGTGAGCCGCAGCACGAAATCCGCGGTGCGGGGGTCGAGCGCCGCGGTGTGCTCGTCCAGCAGCAGGATCTTCATCCCGGCCAGCGTCGCCATCAGCAGGCTGACCGCCTGGCGCTGGCCGCCGGACAACAGGCCCATGGAATCGCCCAGCCGGTTCTCCAGCCCCAGCCCCAGCACCGCCAGCTTGTCGCGGAACACCGCGCGGCGCGGCCCGTCGAGCGAGGCGGCGAGGCCGCGGGCCCGGCCGCGGGCATGGGCCAGGGCCATGTTCTCCTCGATCGACAGGGCCTCGCAGGTGCCGGCCATCGGGTCCTGGAACACCCGGGCGACCAAGCCGGCCCGCTTCGGCGCCGGCCAGCGGGTGACGTCGACGCCGTCGATCTCGACCCGGCCGCGCTCCGCCGGCGCGTCACCGCTCAGCACGTTCAAGAGGGTCGACTTGCCGGCGCCGTTCGAGCCGATGACGGTGAGGAACTCGCCGGTCGGAATGGTCAGGTCGAGGCCGCGCAGGGCGCGGTTCTCAAGCGGCGTGCCGCGGCCGAAGGTGACGTGAACGTCCTGGACCTTGATCATCTCAGGCGCTCCGCCGGAACAGGGTCTTCAAGGGATTGCGGACGCCCGGCAGCATCAGTGCGATGCCGACCAGCACGGCGGTCACCAGGTTGAGGTCCGAGGATTGCAGCCCGAGCCAGCTGGTGTTCAGCGCCAGCGCGATGGCGATGCGGTACAGGACGGCGCCGACCACGCAGGCCAGCAGCATCAGCACGATCGAGCGGGTGCGGAAGATGGTCTCGCCCAGGATCACCGCGGCGAGGCCGCTGACGATGGTGCCGGTGCCGACGGTGACGTCGGCGAAGCCGGCGGTCTGGGCGAACAGGGCGCCGGCCAGCGCCACCAGCGCGTTCGACAGCGCCATGCCGACATAGATGTGCAGCTTGGTCGAGATACCCTGCGCCCGCGCCATCCGCGGGTTGGCGCCGGTGGCGCGCATGGCCAGGCCGAATTCCGAGGTCAGGAAGCGGCCGAGGGCGAGGCCGACGATCAGCACGATGATGGCCAGCACCACCACCTTCAGCGTCGCCCGAGCGGGCAAGCCGAGGCCTTCGATCACCGGCGACAGCCAGGCGAACAGGCCGATCACCGTGTCCTGGTTGATCAGGGCGACGTTCGGCTTGCCCATGATGCGCAGGTTGATCGAGAACAGCGCGATCATGGTCAGGATGCTGGCCAGGAGGTGCAGGATGCCGAAGCGGACGTGGAGCCAGGCGGTGACGAGGCCGGCCAAGGCACCCGCCGCGACCCCGACCAGCGTCGCCGGCACCGGGTCGAGGCCGGCGACGATCAGGGTGGCGGTGGTGGCGGCCCCCAGCGGGAAGCTGCCGTCGACGGTCAGATCGGGAAAGTTCAGCACCCGGAAGGACAGGAACACCCCGAGCGCGACGAGGGCAAAGATCAGCCCGATTTCGATCGCGCCGAGAAAGGCGAACAGACTCATCAACACGTCCTGCGGGGCGGCCGGCGGCGGCCGCGGAAACGAGAAGGTCCCGATATACGGGCTCCGTCCGGATCTGTCATGTCCGGACGGCCGCATCGGGGCGCATGACCGAAAGCCCCCCTCCCGAGGGCGGGAGAGGGGGCTCCGGACGCTTACTCGATCACCTTCTTGGCGCGGCTCAGCACCGCTTGCGGGACGGTGACGCCCATCGCCGCGGCCGATTTCGTGTTCACGAACAGGTCGGTGCCGCTGGCGTTCTTGACCGCGATGTCGCCGGGCTTCTCGCCCTTCAGCACCCGGGCCACGACCGCGCCGGTCTGGCGGCCGACCTCGAAATAGTCGAAGCCGACCGAGGCGATGGCGCCGCGAACGACGCTGTCGGTGTCGCCGGAGAACACCGGGATCTTGTTCTCGGTGCCGACCGCGATCACGGCCTCGAGCGCCGAGACCACGGTGTTGTCGGTCGGGACGTAGATCACGTCGACCTTGCCGACCAGGCTCTGCGCCGCGCCCTGGACGTCGGCCGACTTGGCCGCGGCGGCGGTGACGATCTCGACCTTCCACTCCGGCGCCATCTCCTGCAGCGCCGAGATCAGCGCCGCCGCATTGGCCTCGCCCGGGTTGTAGGGCACGCCGATGGTCTTCACCGTCGGCACGATCTCCTTGATCAGGTTCAGGTGGTCGGCCAGCGGCGACAGGTCGGAGATGCCGGTGACGTTGCCGCCCGGATGCTCCAGGTTCTTCACCAGTTGGGCGCCCATCGGGTCGGTGACCGCGGTGAACACCACCGGGATGTCCTGGGTCGCCGCGACCACGGCCTGGGCCGAGGGGGTGGCGATCGGCACGATCACATTCGGATTCTCGCCGATGAATTTCTGGGCGATCTGGGCCGCCGTGGCCGGGTTGCCCTGGGCCGATTCATACTGGAAGACGAGGTTGTCGCCGTCCTTGTAGCCGGCTTCCTCCAGCGCCTTCTTGACGCCGTCGCGCGCGGCGTCGAGGGCCGGGTGCTCGACGATCGCGGTGACGGCGACCGTGACCTTGTCGGCAGCGACGGCCGCCGAGGACAGCAGCGCCAGCGCCGCGCCCGCCGCCAATGCCAAACGGCTGATATGCATGAACATCCCCCCGTGTTTGGTGCCCCGGCTGACGTCGCCGGGCGTCTGTTGCGCATTAGCGCAGGCGGCCGGGGACCCGTCAAGGAACCGCCGCCCGCCTGCGTTTTGTCGGAGTTTTTGCCGTCGTCTCGGCGGCTTAACCGAGGTCGAAGACGATGCCCTGGGCCAGCGGCAGCTCGCGGCTGTAGTTCACCGTCGCGGTCTGCCGGCGCATATAGGCCTTCCAGGCGTCGGAGCCGCTCTCGCGCCCGCCGCCGGTCTCCTTCTCGCCGCCGAAGGCGCCGCCGATCTCGGCGCCCGAGGTGCCGATGTTGACATTGGCGATGCCGCAGTCGCTGCCCGCCGCCGACAGGAAGGTCTCGGCCTCGCGCACATCGGTGGTGAAGATGCAGGAGGACAGGCCCTGCGGCACGTCGTTGTGCTGCATCAGCGCCTGGCCGAACTCCCGGTACTTCATGACGTAGAGGATCGGCGCGAAGGTCTCGTGCTTGACGATGTCGCTCTGCGCCGGCATCTCGGCGATCGCCGGGCTGACATAGTAGCCGGCCTGCGGCACGCCGACCGTGACCCGCGCGCCGCCGGTGACGGTGCCGCCCTGGTCGCGCGCAGCGGCCAGCGCCTTCTGCATTCCGTCGAAGGCCGCCTGGTCGATCAGCGGCCCGACCAGCGTGCCCTGCTCCAGCGGGCTGCCGATGCGGACGGCGCCATAGGCCTGCTTCAGCGCCGGCAGCAGCTTGTCATAGACGCTGTCATGCACGAACAGGCGGCGCAGCGAGGTGCAGCGCTGGCCGGCGGTGCCGACGGCGCCGAACAGGATGGCCCGGACCGCCATATCGAGATCGGCCGACGGGCAGACGATCATGGCGTTGTTGCCGCCGAGCTCCAGCAGCGAGCGGCCCAGGCGCTGCGCGACGCGCGGACCGACCTGGCGGCCCATGCGGGTCGACCCGGTGGCCGAGATCAGCGGCACCTTCGGGCTGTCGACCAGCGTCTCGCCGATCTCGCGGCCGCCGATCAGGATCTCGGCCAGGCCGTCCGGCACGCCGCCGAAACGCTCGGCCGCCTTGCGGAAGATCGCCATGGTGGCGAGCGCGGTGACCGGGGTCTTCTCCGACGGCTTCCAGATCACCGGGTTGCCGCAGACGAAGGCCAGCGCCGCGTTCCAGGACCACACCGCGACCGGGAAGTTGAAGGCGGAGATGACGCCGACCGGGCCCAGCGGATGCCAGGTCTCGGCCATGCGGTGGCCCGGCCGCTCCGACGCGATGGTCAGGCCGTAGAGCTGGCGGGAGAGGCCGACCGCGAAGTCGCAGATGTCGATCATCTCCTGCACTTCGCCCAGGCCTTCCTGGAGGATCTTGCCGGCCTCGATCGAGGCCAGCCGCCCCAGCTCGGCCTTGTGGGCGCGCAGCTCCTCGCCGAGCAGGCGCACCAGCTCGCCGCGGCGCGGGCCGGGCACAGTGCGCCAGTTCAGGAAGGCATTGGACGCGCGCTCGATCGCGGCGTCGGCATCTGCTTCGGTATGCTCGCGCAGGCGGGCGATCTCGGCGCCGTCGACCGGCGACCGGACGACCAGCGTGCCGCCGGTCAGGGCGTCGGGGTCCAGCCCGAGGCCGCGGATCAGATCGTGCAGCTCCATGAAACACAACTCCGGAGAACTTGAGCGCCGAAGGCGCTGATGGGCGGCATTCGTATCGTTGCGCGGTCCGCGGGGCAAGCGCAGCGGCGGCGGGTAGGGCTGGCGGGATGCACCACCAAAAATGGTATTGCCTTTCCTATAAAATAGTATTTATGTTTTGTTCGTATCCTGAAAATGGTGGTTCGGAATGGGCGCGACATTCCTCGATGTGCTTCATGCCGAGGCGGTGGCCATGGTCGTTGCGGTGCGGCAGACCCGCAGCGCCCGCAGCCTGCTCGACGGCTCGGCCGGGATCGCGACCTATGCCAACACCCTGCGCGAGGCCTATCACTACCAGCACGCGCTGCAGCCGGCCCTGGCGCTGGCGGCGGAGCGGATGCTGGATCACGGCCGGCACATGCCGCTGGCGCTGGTGCTGCAGGAGAAGGCGAGGGAGGTGGCGGGGCTGGATCTCCGGGTTCTGGACGACCTCGAGGCGCTCGGCTTCAGCCGGGCGGATGTGGCCACCTCGGTGCCGGCGCCGCCGACCCAGGCCTGGATCGCCTGGTTCGGGTTCCTCGGCCGCAGCGACCATCCTGCCGGCTTCCTCGGCATCGCCTATCTGCTCGAATACCTCGCCGCCACCTGTGCCGGGACGGCGGTCGACGGCCTGCTGCGGACGGCGCGGATCGCCGGCATCCGCCGGGCGCTCAGCTTCCTGCGCAACCGCGTCGAGGCGCGGGAGGGCCATGTGCGGACGCTGGCCACGGCCCTGCCGGCGCTCGACGATCCGGCGGAGATCGACGCGGTCCTGACCTCGGCCCGGGTGACCCGGACGCTCTATGCCGGCATGCTCCGCGCCGTCGACGGCATGTCGGCGATGCCGGCGCGCCGGGCGGTGGGCTGATCCGGGGCGCGGTTGTCGGATCGCTGCAGCTTTTGGTAGAAGCCGTGGCCGACCAAGAGCGGGCGAGGGGAGGATCCGATGCACGAGGGCGTTGCGCTCAACCGGACGAACTGGGACGAGCGGGTGGCAGTGCATCTCCGCTCCGCCTTCTACAATGTCGACGGCTTCCGCCGCGGCGAGACCGATCTCGGGCCGATCGAGGCGGCGGAGATCGGCGACATCGCCGGGCTGCGCCTGGCCCATCTGCAGTGCCATTTCGGCATGGACACGATGTACCTCGCCCGGCGCGGCGCGCGGGTCACCGGGCTCGACTTCTCCGCCAACGCGATCGCCGCCGCCCGCACTCTGGCGGCCGAGACCGGCAGCAGCGCCGAGTTCGTCGAAGGCGATCTCCATGACGCGCCGCGCCTGCTCGGCGAGGGCCTCTACGACCTGGTCTTCACCAGCTGGGGCACGATCATCTGGCTGCCCGACATCGTCCGCTGGGCGCAGGTGGTGGCGGCGCTGCTCAAGCCCGGCGGGCGGCTCTATTTCCTTGACGGCCATCCGGCGGCGCGGGCGCTGGACCAGGCCGGCGCGGACGCGCCGCTGGTGCCGAGCTACGCCTATTTCCGCGACGCGCCGATCGAGTTCGAGGGGCAGGGCAGCTACGCCGATCGCGACGCCGTCTTCACCCACACCCGCTCGGTCGAATGGGACCATCCGCTCGGTGCCGTCGTCGGCGCGCTGCTGGCGGCCGGGCTGCGGCTGACGGCGCTGCGCGAGCATGACGCCGCCGCCTGGCAGATGTGGCCGTGCCTGGTGCCGGGGGCGGACGGGTTGTGGCGGATGCCGGCGGACCGGCCGAACCTGCCGCTCAGCCTCACCATCGAGGCGGTGAAGGGCTGAGGCGTGCCGTTGATATGTCCCCGGGGCCTCCGCATCGCCCCGTGGGACAGGTCAGCGCGTCAGCCCCGCGCGGCGATCCGGGCAGGGCCTGCCGGGGTCGGGATCTCGATGTCGACCTCCAGTGTCGACACGGAACTGCCGCGGTCGAGCTTGACCTGCACCTTCTCGCGGTCGATCTCGATGTGCTTGGCGATCACCGCCAGGATCTCCTCCTGCAGGATCGCCACCAGGTCGGAGCGTCCGCCGATCACCGACCGCTCATGCGCCAGCAGGATCTGCAGCCGCTCCCGCGCCACCGGGGCGGAGTTGCGCTTGGTGAAGAAGCTGAACAGGCTCATGCGACCCTCCGGCCGAACAGCTTGGCGAAGATCCCCTTCTTGTCGCTCGGCACCGTCATCTCGAGGATCTCGCCCTTCAGGCGCTTCGCCGCATCCATATAGGCCCGGGCCGGGGCGCTCAGCGGGGCGTTGAGGGTGACCGGCGCGCCCATGTTCGAAGCCCGCAGCACCTCCTCGCTCTCCGGGATGATGCCGAGCAGCGGGATCGACAGGATCTCCAGCACATCCTCGGTCTTCAGCATCTCGCCGCGCTCGGCCCGCACCGGGTCGTAGCGGGTCAGCAGCAGGTGCTTCTCGACCCGCTCGCCCCTCTCGGCTCGCTCGGTCTTGGAATCGAGCAGACCGATGATCCGGTCGGAATCGCGGACTGAGGAGACCTCGGGGTTGGTCACCACCACCGCCATGTCGGCATGGCGCATCGCCAGCACGGCGCCCTTCTCGATGCCGGCCGGGCTGTCGCAGATCACCCAGTCGAACTTCTCCTTCAGTTCGCCGATGACGCGCGACACGCCCTCCATGGTCAGGGCGTCCTTGTCTCGGGTCTGCGACGCCGCCAGCAGCGACAGGGTGTCGATGCGCTTGTCGCGGATCAGCGCCTGCGGCAGCTTGGCGTCGCCCTGGACGACGTTGATCAGGTCGTACACGACCCGCCGCTCCGACCCCATCACCAGGTCCAGGTTGCGCAGGCCGACGTCGAAGTCGACCACCACGACATTCTGCCCGCTCTGGGCCAAGGCCGCGCCCAGCGCCGCGGTGGAGGTCGTCTTGCCGACCCCGCCTTTTCCGGATGTCACGACCAAGACCTTGGCCATACTTGCCGCTCTCCTCTTTTGTCTCAGTCCAGGGCCGCCAGAACCATGGCGTCGCCGTCCAGCCAAGCCTGCACCGCCCTGCCGCGCAGCTTCGGCTCCATGTCGTCCGCGGTCTTGTAGAGACCGTCGATGGCCAGCAGCTCGGCCTCCAGCTTGCGGCAGAAGATCCGGGCGCGGCCGTTGCCGGAGGAGCCCGCGATCGCCCGGCCGCGCAGCGTGCCGTACACGTGGATCGACCCGCCGGCGATGATCTCGGCGCCCGAGGCGACCGACCCCACGACCGTGACGTCGCCCTCCGGGAAGATCACCGACTGGCCGGAGCGCACCGGCCGGTCCAGCAGCAGCGACGCGGCGGGCCGCGCCTCGGCCGACGGCGCCACGGCCTGGGCGCCGTCCGGCACCTCGATCAGCCCGGCGGGGCGGCTGCCGGTCATCAGCGGCGGCAGGCCCCAGGCCTCGGAGCCGAGCCAGGCCGGGTCGGCGCCTTCGATCCCGATCAGGCGGATGTCGCGCCGCTGCAGGTCCTCGATCAGCGCCGCCAGGTCCTGCTTGCGCATCGGCAGGGCCGACAGGTCGACCACCACCGGGCGGCCCTGGAAGAACGCCGGCGAGCGCTGGATCTGGGCGTCGAGCTCGGTGAGCCAGTCGGTGATCGGCGGTTCCGGCGCCAGGACGAGCGCCATGAAGGAGCGACCACGGAAGCGGATGGCGGGGCGGGTGGTGCGGGCTGCTGTTGTCACGGTCAGGGGCGTAGCCGGGCGCGATCCGGCCGTCAACAAAGGGGTTCGCGACCATTCAACCCGGTTCGATCCGGATATGCAACAGGTTGTGGTTCCCAGCGGCCTCAGCCGCCATGTGTTGTGTCGTGGTCGCTTCTATCCCGCCCGGTTTGCAAAGCTTTCACCGCCCGGGCCGTCGGCGGAGTCGCCTCGCCGAGTCCCGGCGCGGAGATCCTCGGGAGACAGCAAACGAGCGGGAGCGCCGGGCGACTCGGAGCTGACGGGCGATGTGTCGGCCGCAATCGCGGCGGACGATCAATCGGCAGCGCCGGCGCCGAAGCGGCGCAGGGTCTCGGCCAGATGGGACGGCGGCGGCGCCTTGGCGGCGACCGGCGGCTTCTGCGGGTAGAGGGGCACCGACACGGCGCGGGCGTGCAGGTGCAGCGGCGGGGCCTCCGGCCCGCGGCCGGCGGTGCCGTAGATCGCGTCACCCAGGATCGGGAAGCCGGAGGCGGAGCAGTGCAGCCGCAGCTGGTGGGTGCGGCCGGTCCACGGCCGCAGCTCCAGCCAGGCCAGGCCCTCGGCGCGGCCCAGCACGCGGAACTCGCTCTGCGCCGGCTGGCCGGCGGGGTCGACCTTCATCCACCAGCCGCGCTGCGCCGACCGCTTGGCCAGCGGCAGGTCGATGCGGCCCTCATCCGCGGCCGGGCCGCCCTCGACCACCGCCCAGTAGGTCTTCGCCACCCGGCCGGAGGCGAACAACTCGCCCAGCGTCGCCGTCGCCTTGCGGTGCCGGCCCAGCACCAGGCAGCCGCTGGTGTCCTTGTCGAGCCGATGGGCGAGGGCGGGTGGGTGCGGCAGGCCGAAGCGCAGCGCGTCGAGATGGTGGTCCAGCACCGGCCCGCCCTTCGGCCCGGCATGCACCGGCAGCCCGGCCGGCTTGTCGAGGATCAGCATCAGCCCGTCCCGGTACAGCAGGCGGGCCAGGATCTCGTCATCGGTCGGCGCGGCGATCATCCCGGCGTCATCGCACCGGGGCGGCCCGAAGGCAACAGTGGGTTGGGTCGGACGGAAGAGATGACCTTAGGTTCGCCCGATATAGATCTGATATTGCTGAAATAGAGAGCCCCCGCCATACGGGTGGCGGGGGCTCGCTCCGGTTCAGGTCAGCGGTCAGTGATGGTGCCGGTCCCGCCGCCAGTCATGCGCCACGCGGGCCTCGCAGCTGTTGCGCGCCTTGTGGGAGTGGATGTGGCCGCAGGCCGCCTGCTGCCGGTGCTGCAAGGTCTCCCGCTGCCGGTGGCTGTCATAGGGCGCGGCCTGGGCCGACGCGAAGGTCGCCGGCACGGTGATGATCACGGCGGTCGCGAGCAGGAAGATACGCGTGAACTTCGAAATCATTTGAAGCCTGTGTGCGAAGTCATGCCTGACTGGCATGAACACTTCACGCGGCGGCTGCCGGGTTCCGTCGCGCCCGGCTACGACGGGTCGATGCTGCGCCACCCGTGCAGCAGCCGGCGATCCTCCGCCGTGAAGGCGTAGTGGTGGCCGCCCCGGCCCGCGGGCTGGTCGGCCGCGCGGCTGATCGGCCGGCCCTGCAGCTGGCACAGCAGCAGCGTGCCGACGCCGCCATGCGAGACGATGGCGATGTCGCCCTCCGCCGGCGCCTGGCGCAGAACCTCGTCGACGGCGGCAACGATGCGGCGCTGGGCGTCGGCGGCGCGCTCCCAGCCACGCACGCTTTCCTGCGGCCGCGCGAAGAAGGTGTCGGCCATCGCCTCGAACTCGAGCTTCGGCAGATAACCGGTTGAGGAGCGGTCGTTTTCGCCGAGATACTCGATCTCCGTCACCGGCAGGCCCAGGGCCTCGGCGAGGATTGCCGCGCCGTCCCGGGCCTTGCGCTCCGTGCTGCAGAACAGGCTGCGCAGCCGCGACGCCCAGGGCTGGTCCAGCACCGCCCGCATGCGCTCGCGGCCACGCTCCGACAGCGGCCAGTCCGGCACCGGGACCGCCGGGTCGATCAGCACGTCGGGATGGGTGATGAAATGGACGTGCCGGGCCATGCAGACCTCGCTGCGGAAGGGGCGGCATCATCTCCGATTTGCCAGACCGGTGAAATTCCTGCATCGATCGTTATGCATCGCGCCGCCTCGGCGCGCATCGATCGGGGAGGGGAACGAATGGTCAAGCTGGGCAAGCTGGCGAAGCGGTACCGGATCGAGGACGGCGACGGCTTCCGCCTGAAGGAATGGGACCCGGCGGACACCGCCTGGCTGGACGACAAGGCGGTGGCGCAGGCGGCGCTGGCCCAGAGCGTCGCCAAGCTGGCGGAGATGCAGGACAAGCTCTACGCCCAGGACCGCTGGTCGGTGCTGCTGATCTTCCAAGCGATGGACGCGGCGGGCAAGGACAGCACCATCAAGCACGTGATGTCCGGCGTGAACCCGCAGGGCTGCCAGGTCACCTCCTTCAAGCAGCCCTCGACGGAGGAGCTGGACCACGACTTCATGTGGCGCACCACCCGGCACCTGCCGGAGCGCGGGCGGATCGGCATCTTCAACCGCTCCTATTACGAGGAGGTGCTGGTGGTCCGCGTGCACCCCACCATCCTGGGCAGCCAGCACCTGCCGCCGAAGCTGGTGACCAAGAAGATCTGGAAGGAGCGGTTCGAGGACATCAACGCCTTCGAGCGCTATCTGGCCCGCAACGGCACGCTGGTGCTGAAGTTCTTCCTCAACGTCTCGAGGGAGGAGCAGAAGAAGCGCTTCCTGGAGCGGCTGGACGAGCCGGAGAAGCACTGGAAGTTCCAGTCCTCGGACGTGGCGGAGCGCCAGCTGTGGCCCGACTACATGAAGGCCTATGAGGAGATGATCCGGGCCACCGCCACGCCGCACGCGCCCTGGCATGTGGTGCCGGCCGACAGCAAATGGTTCACCCGCCTGGCGGTCGCCACCGCCATCGTCGACGCGGTGGAGGGGCTGGACCTCGCCTATCCCAAGGTCGAGGCGGAGCAGGCCGACAAGCTGCAGGCCGCCCGGGCGGCGCTGGAGAACGAATAGCCTCATCGTGACCGACCCTCTGTCGATCGCCGTCTGCGGCTGCGGCCCGGCCGGGCTGGCCGCCGCCTGCTTCCTGCACGATGCCGGCCACCGGGTGCGGCTGCTCGAACGCGTCCCGGAGCCGCGGCCGATCGGCGCCGGGCTGATGCTGCAGCCCGCCGGCCTGGCCGCGCTGGGGCGGATCGGCGCGCTCGACGCCGCCCTGGCCTACGGCCAGCCGATCGACGGGCTGTACGCCCGGTCCGCGCCGTCGGGCCGGGTGGTGTTCGACCTGAGCTATGCCGCGGTCGATCCGGCCCTGCACGGCCTGGCGATCCACCGCGCCGCGATCTTCCACGCGCTGTGGCAGGCCGTGGCCGCGCGGCGGATTCCGATCGAGAGCGGCGTCGAGATCATCGCCCTGTCGGCCGGCACCGATGATCGGCCGTGCCCGGTCACCAAGGACGGCCGTCGTCTCGACGCGGCCGACCTCGTGGTCGACGCCACCGGGTCCGGCTCGGCGCTGCGGCCGCTCGGCGGCAGTCCGGTGCGGCCGCGCCCCTATGCCTATGGCGCGGTCTGGGCCACCGTTCCGGCGGCGGGGCTGCGGCCGGACCGGCTGGAGCAGCGTTTCCGCAGCGCGCGGGAGATGATCGGCCTGCTTCCGGTCGGCCGCGTGCCCGGCGACGACACGCCGAAGGCGATCCTGTTCTGGAGCCTGAAGGTGGCGGATCATCCGGCGCTCCTGGCCGCCGGGATCGAGCCGTGGCGGCGGCGGGTGCTGGATCTGTGGCCGGAGATCGCGCCGGTCATCGCCGGCATCGCCGACCCGGCCCAGCTGACGTTGGCCCGCTATGCCCAGACCACCCTCCGGCGTCCCTATGGGGACCGCATCGCCTTCATCGGCGACGCCGCCCATTCCACCAGCCCGCAGCTCGGCGCCGGGGTGACGATGGCGATGCTGGACGGGGCGGCCCTGGCCGATGCGCTGGCCGGGGCCGCGACGATCCCGGAGGCACTGGCGGCCTATGCCGCGCGGCGGCGCCGGCATGTCCGCTTCTACCAGCGCATGAGCGCGCTGCTGACCCCGGCCTTCCAGTCCGACAACCGCTGGATCGGCGGCCTGCGCGACCTGACCTTCCATCCGTCGACACGGCTGCCCTGGCTGAAGCGCCGGATGATGCAGACCTTCGCCGGCCTCTCGATCGGCCCCTTCGCCGCCGCGACACCTGCCAGCTTGGCGGGAGTGTCGGACAGGATTTCTGATCGTGTTCTTGATGTTGGATGATATTATTATCAATCCAGTGTACAAGATTCCTGATGTGATAGGTGAGCATGGTTGAGCGGATGATCGACGTCATGCCGCGGGCGGCACTCGCCATGGTCACGCTGCTGCTGGGCGTCCTGCCCGGTTTCGCCCTGGCGGATGACGCGGTGGTCCTCGCGGCTCCGGCAGGGACGTTCCGGATCGACCCGGCGACGCTGGCGGTGTCGTTCCGCCCTGCCGGCGAGGACGAGGCGGCGCTGGCCGCCCCGGCCATCGACCCGGGACAGGTGACGGACCGGACCGGCGCTGGCTGGCGCCTGGTCTCGGGCGACGACGCCTTCACGGTCGAGGCCGGCGTACAGGGCGAGGCGCTGCGCCTGTCGATCCGCTCCGACCGGCCGGCGACCCTGGCCTGGCCGCAGACCGCCGACCCGGCGGCGATCACCGCCTATGCCATGCCCTTCGGCGAGGGCAGCTACATCCCGGCCGATGATCCCGCCTGGCTCGACTGGCTGACCCGGCGCTACGAGCCCGCCGGCCTGACCGAGCAGCTGTCGATGCCGTTCTGGACCGAGCTGCGCGCCGGCCTCTCCATCACCTGGCTGGTCGAGACGCCGTTCAACACCTGGTTCGCCATCGTCGAAGACTCCGGTCGGCCGCGACCGGTGCTGGCGCACGACTTCACCCGCCTGGCGCCGGGCTCGCCCTATGTCGTCCGCATCGTGCCGGGGCCGGCCGACCCGCTGGCGGGGGCCCGCGCCTATCGGACCTGGCTGCAGGCCAGCGGCGGCTTCGTCTCGCTGGCGGAGAAGATTGCGGCCGTGCCGGATATCGCCCGGCTCGGCGGCGCCCCGCACATCTATCTCTGGGGCAAGGGGCCGCTGAAGCCGGAGGATTTGCTGCAATGGCGCAGCTTCGTTCGGCTGGTCCAGCAGAAGAAGGATGATCCCGGCCATCTCGCCGGCCGGCTGTGGCAGGCCTTCGACGCGGAGGGCCGCCAGGCCTTCGAGGATGCGTTCAGGGACGCCGCCGGCGCCGGCGGCTTCGTCTCGACCTATAGCCGGGCGGCGCTGATCCGCGCGGTCAACGACGCCCTGCGCCGGGCCGTGCCGATGGCGCCGGTCGATCCGCTGCCGGGCGGGCATGACCCCGCAGCCGAGGCCGCCTGGGCCACCGGCCCCCTGCGCATCGCTCTGACCGAGGCCTTCGGTCCGCTGCTGGCGCCGCCGGAGCGCTGGGGCGGCGGGCTGTCGCTCGACACCGTCGCGGCGCTTCAGCGGGCGGGGCTCACCCGCGCCTGGCTCGGCGTCGAGGACTGGCGCGACGCGCTGTGGCATCCCGAGGCGGTGGCCGCCGCCAAGGCCGCCGGCTACCTGGTCGGCGCCTATGACAGCTACGGCAGCGCCCATCCGCCGGACCTGGCCGAGACCTGGCCGACGGCGCAGATGGGCGCCGATCTTGCCGCCGCCGGCTATGCAGACAAGGCCGGAAAGATCGTTACCGGCTTCGCCGGCCGCGGCGTCTATGCCAGCGCGGTGGCGGCGGAGCCCTATGCCAGGCGCCGGATGGCGGCGGTGGCCAAGGCGGCGGGCCTCGACAGCCTGTTCCTCGATGTCGACGCCACCGGCCTGGTGTTCGACGACTATGCGCCGGGCCGCGAGACCAGCGAGGCGCAGGACGCCGAGGCGCGCCGCCGCCGCCTGGCCTATGCGGCGTCGCTCGGCCTAGTCGTCGGCAGCGAGGGCGGCTCCGGCCTGTTCGCGCCGCAGATCGCCTTCGCCCACGGCATGACCACCCAGCCCTTCGCCTGGATGGCGCCGGAGATGAAGGACAAGGCCTCGTCCTACTACCGCGGCAACTACTGGTCGCCGGAGATGCCGTCGCTCTACTTCAGCCCGGTCAAGCTGAAGCCGGAGATCGCGCGCGTCGTCTTCGATCCGCGCTTCCGCCTG
The DNA here is from genome assembly GCF_052078665.1 of Inquilinus sp. CA228. Classification (NCBI taxonomy): domain Bacteria; kingdom Pseudomonadati; phylum Pseudomonadota; class Alphaproteobacteria; order Rhodospirillales; family Rhodospirillaceae; genus Inquilinus; species Inquilinus sp. CA228. Next base: position 67,331 of record NZ_JBQJIK010000028.1, read on the forward strand.
CCGCTCTACGAGATCGCGCTGCACGACAGTGTCGTCACCACCCATCATTGGGAGTACGGCTCGCTCAAATTCTCGGACCAGCGCGAGACCACGGCGCTGCTGCAACTGCTCTACGCCGTGCCGCCGCTCTACCATCTGAACGCGGCGGTGCTGGACCGAGACCTGCCGGTGATCGCCGCCACGGACCGGGTGTTCCGGCCGCTGCACGAACGCGTCTTCACCCGGCCGATGACCGATTTCGCCGTACTGTCGCCCGACCGGCTGCTGCAGCGCTCGACCTTCGGCGACGGCACGACGGTGACGGTGAACTTCGATGCGAAGGTGCGGCCGCTGCCCGACGGCACGACGCTGCCGGCGCAGTCGGCCCGCATCACTGTGCCGGGGCAGGGGCCGCAGGTGATCGAGGCCGGGGCTCTCTTCCACTCCCCGAAGAAATAGGCGGATGCGCAAAATCGTGAGCGAATCCGCCTAGTCGGCGCCGCGAGGCCGCCCTACCATCGCCCTGCCCATCAAACAGGGGGTGCATCCAATGAGAACAATCCTGCGCGGCGCCATCGCCGCGATCCTGCTCGGCTGCGCGGCCTTGCCGGCCCGGGCCGAGACGCCGAAGGACACGCTGGTCCAGGCCTACCGGATCGACGACATCATCACGCTCGACCCGGCCGAGGTGTTCGAGTTCTCGACCAGCGAGTACATCGCCCAGGTCTACGACCGGCTGATCGCCTACAACCCCAAGGACCCGGCCCATTTCACCCCGGGCATCGCCGAAAGCTGGACGGTCTCGGACGACGGCACGACCTACAGCTTCAAGATCCGCGACGGGGTGACGTTCCAGTCCGGCAACCCGCTGACGGCGGAGGACGCGGCCTATTCGCTGCGCCGCGCCATCAAGCTGAACCTGGGGCCGGCCTTCATCATCGGCCAGTTCGGCCTGACCGCCGACACTGTCGACGGCATGGTCACGGCGCCGGATGCGCGGACGCTGGTGTTCAGGACCGACAAGGCCTATGCGCCCAGCTTCGTGCTCAACTGCCTCAGCGCCACGGTCGGCGCGGTGGTCGATGCCAAGACGGTCGAGGCGAACGCCAAGGATGGCGATTTCGGCCACGCCTGGCTGAACACCCATTCCGCCGGCTCCGGCCCCTACAAGCTCGTCGCCTGGAAGCCGAATGAGAGTTTGGTGATGGAGCGGTTCGACGGCTACTGGCAGGGCCAGCCGGGCTTCCGGCGGATCTTCTTCCGCCATGTGCCCGACCCGACCTCCCAGCTGCTGCTGCTGCAGAAGGGCGATATCGACATCGCCCGCGGCCTGACGGGGGAGCAGATCGAGTCCTTGAAGTCGAACCCGGACATCACGCTGCAGGAGGTGCCGCGCGGCGCCATCTGGTACTTGGCGATGAACACCCAGACCGAGCCGCTGAAGAAGGTCGAGGTGCGGCAGGCCCTGAAGTATCTGATCGACTACCAGGGCATGGCCGACAGCTTCATGAAGGGCCGGGCCGTGCTGCACGAGAACTTCCTGCCCAAGGGCTTCCTCGGCGCGCTCGACGACGAACCGTTCAAGCTCGACGTCGGCAAGGCCAAGCAGCTGCTGGCGCAGGGCGGCTATCCCGACGGCTTCAAGCTGACCATCGACGTCACCGACGGCTCGCCCTTCCTCGAGATGGCGCAGTCGATCCAGGCGACCTTCGCCAAGGGCGGCGTGGAGCTGCAGATCATCGCCTCGGACGACAAGCAGCAGACCAGCAAGATCCGCGCCCGCAAGCACCAGACCGCGATCGGCCGCTGGGGCCCGGACTACCAGGACCCGCACACCAACGCCCAGACCTTCGCCATGAATGTCGACAACGGCGACAACCCGCCGATGAAGACCTCGGCCTGGCGCAATGCCTGGGACATTCCGGAGCTGACCCGCGAGACCGAGGCCGCGGTGCTGGAGACCGACACCGCCAAGCGCCAGGCGATGTACGAGGATCTGCAGCGCAAGGTGCGCGACACCTCGCCCTTCGCCTTCATGTTCCAGCAGGTCGAGGTGGTCGCCGCGCGCAAGGACGTCCAGGGCCTGGTCTGGGGCCCGGGGACGGAGAACGACTTCTTCTGGCAGGGGAAGAAGGAGTAGAGAAAATATCGTTGGGTTCACTAGCGTGAACCCAACCTACATATCCTGACGTAGGTTGGGTTCGCGCTAGCGAACCCAACATCTTTCCGCAACCGTGCTGTCCGAAGTTCTTTGCTGTGGACTACCGACGAGCATACCGCCCCGGCGCCACCTATTTCTTCACGCTGGTCACCGAGGCGCGACGACCTATTCTCGTGGCACATCTCGACAGTCTCCGCGATGCGTTTCGCGTAACTCGAAAACGCCATCCCTTCGAGATCGACGCGATCGTCGTGCTTCCCGACCATTTGCACGCGGTCTGGACTTTGCCGGAAGGCGACAGCGACTTTTCACTTCGGTGGCGGGAGATCAAACGGCGTTACACTCAGAGCTTGCCGTCATCTGCGCACGGCGCTCGCTCGCCATCACGGGAACGCAAAGGCGAGCGGGCAATCTGGCAACGCCGCTTCTGGGAACATCTTGTCAGAGACGAAGACGATTTTGCCGCCCATGTGGACTACGTGCACTTCAATCCGGTAAAGCACGGTCTGGTGACCGAGGTCTATGACTGGCCACACTCCAGCTTTCATCGCTATGTTCGATTGGGCTGGTATCCGCCGAGATGGGGAAGCGGTCTCAATATCCCGGAAACGGCGGGGCGGGAATAAAGGTGTTGGGTTCACTGCGTGAACCCAACCTACTCAGTTCAATACGACGTTGGGTTCGCGACAGCGAACCCAACATTGTCAAAGCCGGCTACGCCGCCTCCCGCGCCACCATGTGCCCGCCGCCGACATCGGCCAGGTCGACCAGCACCGGCGCATGGTCCACGGGCCGCACCGGGCTCGGGACCTCGCCGGACAGGCGCTGGAAATGGTCGCGGCGGCGGCGCGGATCGGCGATCGGCACCGCCTGCATCAGCTTGCGGGTGTAGGGGTGGCGCGGGTCTTCGAAGATCTGGCGGCGGGTGCCGGTCTCGACGATCTGGCCGAGATACATCACCGCCACGCGGTGGCTGATCTGCTCCACCACCGCCATGTCGTGCGAGATGAAGAGATAGGCGAGGCCGAGATCGGCCTGCAGCTCGTGCAGCAGGTCCAGCACCCGGGCCTGGACCGAGACGTCGAGGGCGGAGACGGATTCGTCGGCGATGATCGCCTTGGGCGACAGGCTCAGCGCCCGGGCGATGCAGATGCGCTGGCGCTGGCCGCCGGAGAATTCATGCGGGTGGCGGTGGCGCAGCTCCGGCTCCAGCCCGACGCGGCGAAACAGCCATTCGACCCGGTCGGCCAGCTCGCCGCCTTTGGCCAGGCCGTGGATCACCAGCGGCTCGGCCACCAGCTCGCCCACGGTCATGCGCGGATCGAGCGAGGCGTAGGGATCCTGGAACACCATCTGGATGTTCCGGCGCAGCGGCTTCAGCGCGGCGGGCTTGAGGCCGGCGGCCTCGGCCCCGGCGATGCGGATCGAGCCGCGCCAGGGCACCAGCCCCATCAGCGCCTTGCCGGTGGTGGACTTGCCGCAGCCGCTCTCGCCGACCAGGGCCAGCATCTCGCCAGCGGCGAGGGTGAAGGACAGGCTCTCCACCGCATGCACGCGCTTGACGGTGCGCTGCAGCAGCCCGCCGGCGATGTCGAAGCGGACGGTGAGGTCCTTGACTGCAACGACCGGTTCGTCCACCGCCGCGGGTAGGGCAGGGGTGTCGGCGCGCAGCGGCGCATCGCGGCCGGCCAGCTGGCCCAGCTTCGGCACGGCGGCCAGCAGCTGCCGCGTATAGTCCTGGCGCGGCGCCTCGAACAGCGGCACCACCGGGCCGCTCTCGACCACCCGGCCCTGGTTCATCACCACCACCCGGTCGGCCATCTCGGCCACCACGCCCATGTCGTGGGTGATCAGGATCAGCGCGGTGCCGAACTGACGCCGCAGGTCGCGCATCAGCTCCAGGATCTGGGCCTGGATGGTGACGTCCAGCGCCGTGGTCGGCTCGTCCGCGATCAGCAGCTTGGGCCGGCAGGCCAGCGCCATGGCGATCATCACCCGCTGCCGCATGCCGCCGGACAGCTCGTGCGGATGCTGCCGCAGCCGCCGCTCGGGCTCGGAGATGCGCACGGCTTCCAGCGCCTCAAGCGTCAGCCGCCGGGCCTCGGCGCCGTCGACCTTGCGATGGGCGCGGATCGCCTCGGCGATCTGCCGGCCGACCGACATCACCGGGTTCAGGCTGGTCATCGGCTCCTGGAAGATCATCGCGATCTCGCCGCCGCGCACCCGCCGCATCTGCCGCTCGGGCAGGACCAGCAGGTCCCGGCCCTGCAGCAGCACCTGGCCGCCGGCGACCCGGGCCATGGGCTGCGGCAGCAGCCCCATGATCGACAGCGAGGTCATCGACTTGCCGCTGCCCGATTCCCCGGCGATGCACAGCGTCTCGCCGGGGTCCAGGTCGAAGCTCAGATCCTCGACCACCAGCTTCGGCCCCGCCAGCGTCGCGACCTGCGTGCTGAGGTTGCGGACGCTCAACAGCGGCGTCGTTGCACCGCTCATTCGAAGACGATGCGCGGGAAGTAGAACGACACCACCCAGTTCGGCTGGTCGACGATCTCGCTGATGCGCAGGTCGCCGCAGACCGAGCACAGCATGTAGGCGTCGACCGGCGCCATGCCGCGGGTGCGGCACAGCAGCTCGACCATCTCGGCGACGGCGATGCGCGCCCCCTCCATCAGGTCGGGGCCGACCCCGGTCGTCACCTCGTAGCCCTTGGCGTCGAGGTGGCGCGTCACCGGTCCCGGCGTGGTGAAGCGCGGCATCTTCAGGTTTGCGCCCTTCACCAGGTCGAGCTTCAGCGTCACCTTCATCGGGCTTTCGATGGCGGTGCCACAGACCTCGCCGTCGCCCTGGGCGGCATGGGTGTCGCCGATCGAGAACAGCGCCCCCGCCACCTCGACCGGCAGCCAGAGCGTCGCCCCGGCCGCCAGGTCGCGGATGTCGAGGTTGCCGCCGACCCGCCGCGGCGGCACCACCGAATGCAGCCCGGGTTCCGCCGGCGCCACCCCGATGGTCCCGGCGAAGGGCTTCAGCGGCACCTTCGCCAGGGTCGAGAACAGGGCCGGCGTGTCAGCCTGGTAGCGCCAGAGATGCAGCGCCGGGTCCTTGAACTGGTCCGCCAGCAGGCCGAAGCCGGGGATGTTGGCGGTCCAGCCGAAGCCCGAGGGCGCGTAGTGGTCGAGCGTGATCTTCAGCGCGTCGCCGGGCTCGGCCCCGTCGACGAAGATCGGCCCGGTGACCGGGTTGACCTTGCCGAAGTCGAGCGTGGCCACGTCGGCGACCGTGCTGGAGGCGCTGAGCTGGCCGCCCGAGGCGTCCAGGCAGTCGAACTCCAGCGTCGTCCCCGGCACGACCGTGGCCACCGGCGGGAAGTCGCGGTTCCAGCCGAAATGGTGGTGCGCGCCGTGGATGGTGTGGCTGTGGTTACTGGCCATCTTTGACATACACGTTGTCGTAGTTGATCGGGATGTGCACCGGGTCGACGAACAGGGCGTCGTCGCCGCCCATCCGGGCGGACCGGATGGTGTAGCGCTGCTCGTTGAACACCGGGGCCCAGGGCGCGTCCTTCATGATGTCGAGGAAGATGTCCCGCCATTTGGCCTCGCGCTCCGCCACCTTGGCCGGATCGGCGATCGAATCCGCCTCGGCCGCGCGCTTGTCGAGATCGGCGTTGCAGTACCAGGACCAGTTCCAGCCGCCCGGCACCGCGCCGCCGCAGCCCAGGATCGGGCCGTAGAAGTTGGACGGATCCGGGAAGTCGGCGATCCAGGCCATGCCGCCCGACCAGATCATGGTCGACTGCGCCTCGTCGCCGCCGGCGGCGATGACGTTGGCCTGAGCCAGGGCCTTGATCTCGGCCTTGATGCCGATCTGGGCCAGATCCTGCTGGATCGCCTGGGCGATGCGCGGCTGCGGGTCGGTGTTGGCGACGTAGAGGTCGGTGGTGAAGCCGTCGGCCTGGCCGGCCTCGGCCATCAGCGTCTTGGCACCGGCGACATCGTAGGCATAGCCCTTGTAGTCGGCGGCATAGCCCGGCATCGACGGCGGCAGCGGCTGGGTCGCCGGCTTGGCGCGGCCGTTGATGATGCGGATGATCCGGTCCTTGTTGATCGCCATGTTGACGGCCTGGCGCACCCGCACGTCGTCGAAGGGCTTGGCCTTGACGTTCATGGTGATGTAGCCGGTGTGCAGCTGGTTGCCCTGGATGATCAGGTCCTTATAGGCCGGGTCCTGGGTCACCTCGAGGAACTTGGCCGGCGGGATGCCGTCGCCGGCGATGTCGACCTCGCCGCGCTGCAGCCGCAGCAGCGCCACCACCGGCTCCTGCCCGACCTCGAACACGATCTTGTCGAGATGCGGCAGGCCCTTCTCGAAGTAGTCCGGATTGCGCTCGAACACGATGCGCTGGCCCAGCGTCCATTCCGTCATCCTGAAGGCGCCGGTGCCGACGGGGTGCTTGCCGAAATCGGCGCCGTATTTCTCGACCTCCTCCTGCGGCACGACGCTGGAGAAGTTCAGCGCCATCTTGTGCAGGAAGGGCGCGTCCGGCCGGGTCAGATGGAAGACGACGGTGGTGTCGTCCGGCGCGGTGACGCCGCTCAGCTCCTTGGACTTGCCGCCGGAGACGTCGGCGAAGCCCTGGATCGAATCGAAGAAGCCGGCGCCGGGGCTCTGCGTCTCCGGCTGCACCACGCGCTCCAGCGAGTATTTGACGTCGGCGGCCTTCAGCTCGCGGCCGTTGTGGAACTTGACCCCGGGACGCAGCTTGAAGGTGTAGGTCAGGCCGTCGGCCGAGACCTCGAAGCTCTCGGCCAGGTCCGGCACCAGCTCGGTGGTGCCGGGCTTGTAGTCCATCAGCCCGTCGAACAGGCTCTTGATCATCGACCAGTTCTGCCAGTCGTAGCCGATGGCGGGGTCGAGGGTGGTGACGTCGTCCTTGTAGGTGACGGTGATCGACCCGCCCTGCCTGATCTCCTGGGCCGTCGCCGGCGTCGCCAAGGCCAGAGCCAGGGCGGCGGCGCCGGCAAACAATGTGGTCTTCAGCATGAAACCTCCTGTGGTTCGGCGCGGTTTGTCACCGCAGCTTGATCCTCGGGTCGATGAACGGGGCGATCAGGTCGGCCAGCAGGTTGCCCAGCACGATGGCGACGGCGGAGACCAGCGTCACCCCCATGATGATCGGGATGTCGACGCGCTGGATCGCCTGCCAGGTCAGCTGGCCGATGCCGGGCCAGCCGAACACGGATTCGACCACGACGATGCCGCTCATGAACAGGCCGATGTCGATGCCGATCATGGCGATGATCGGCAGCAGCGCGTTGGGCAGCGCATGCGCCAGCACCACGCGCCAGGCGCTCAGGCCCTTGGCCCGCGCGGTGCGCATGTAGTCCTGGCGCAGCACGTCCAGCATCGCCGACCGCATCATCCGCGAATACCAGCCGGCCCCCAGCAGGCCGAGCGTCAGCGAGGGCAGGACAAGATGCGCGAAGGTGCCGTAGCCGCCGAGCGGGAACCAGGCGAGCTGCCAGGCGAAGACGTAGAGCAGCAGCATGCCGACCACGAATTGCGGTGCCGAGACGCCGATGAAGGAGGTCAGCATCAGCGCGTGGTCGGTGCTGGTGTTCCGCCGCAGCGCCGCGGCCACACCCATGGTCAGGCCCAGCACCAGCTCGCAGACGATGGCGCCGACCATCAGCAGCAGGCTGGCCGGCAGGCGGCTCATGATCAGCGTCGCCACCTCGGTCCGCTGCAGGTAGGAGCGGCCGAGATCGCCCTGCAACAGGGCGCCGAGATAGCGCAGATACTGTTCGTGGAACGGCCGGTCGAGGCCGAGTTGGGCGCGGATGTTGGCCACCACCTCCGGCGTCGCGCTGCGGCCGGCGATCTGCCGCGCCGGGTCGGCCGGTAGCAGGTACAGCAGCACGAAGGTGACCAGGCTGACTCCGAGCAGGATCAGCACGGCCTGGGCCAGGCGGCGGAGCAGGTAGGCGCCCATCAATGGCGGCCCTTCTGCGTCGGGTCGAGGATGTCGCGCAGCGCGTCGCCGACCAGGTTGAAGGCCAGGGCCAGCAGGATGATGGCGGCGCCGGGGATGAACACCAGCCAGGGCGCGGTCGAGAAGTAGGTCTGGTTCTCGAAGATGATGTTGCCCCAGCTCGGCGTCGGCGGCTGCACCCCGATGCCGAGGAAGGACAGGGTGGCCTCCAGCAGCACCGTGGTGGCGATGCCGAGCGTGCCCCAGACGATGGTGGTGGACAGCAGGTGCGGCAGCACGTGGCGCAGCAGGATGCGGGCGCGGGAGGCGCCGAGGCCCCATTCCGCCTCGATGAAGTCGCGCTCCGAAATCGACCGGGTCTCGGTGTAGATGATGCGGGCGATCTGCACCCAGTTCACCATGGCGATGACCAGCGCCACGATCCACAGCGACGGCCGGAAGATCGCGGCCAGCACGATCGCCAGCAGCAGCGCCGGGAAGGCCATCATCAGGTCGGTGAAGCGCATCATCGCGGCGCCCAGCCAGCCGCCGGCGAAGCCGGCGACGACGCCGAAGAAGGTGCCGATCAGCACCGCCGCGCCGTTGGCGACCACGCCGATGATCAGCGAGGTCTGGGCGCCGTAGACCAGGCGCGAGAACATGTCCCGGCCCAGCAGGTCGGTGCCCAGCCAGAAGCGGCCGTCCGGGGCCAGGGGGGCGCCCTCCAGCGTCAGCCCGTCGAACAGTTGCTCGTCGGGTGAGAAGGGCACGATCCAGGGCGCGAGCAGGGCCGCGGCCACCACCACCAGGATGATCACGAGGCCGAACAAAGCGAGCTTGCGGCGCAGGAGCTGGCTCAGGATCGCCACGGCTCAGCCTCCGCGCCGATGGAGCGCGCCACGGGCTGCGCCGGCCGTGTCGAGAAGATCGGTCGCCAGTCTCGTCCCCACCGTTCGCCCGCCCTGTTCCCTGAACGCGTGCAGCTCTCAGGTTTTCGTTGTGTTCACCCAGGGTAAAGGGCGGGCGGACCCTGTCAATCGCGCTCCGAGCGATGCTCTCTCTGGTGGTGACGATCTCCATTCGGAGATAGATTCCCGGATATGAGAGATTCGACGCCATCGCAGCTCCTTGCCGGCCTCGGCCACAATGGCGGTCCGCCGCTGGAGGAGGAGCATCCGGATTCCGCGCCGTCCTGGCGGCATTTCTGCTGGAAGAAGGCGCATGCCGCCGCCTGGAAGACGCCGCCGCGCGAAGTGGCGCTGCGCCGCCTGGCCCGGGCCGAGGAACTCGGCATGAGCTATCGCGACTACACCCTGGCGATCATGGAAGGGCGCTACCTTTAGGTGTGATAGAGTCGGGTTGCCGGCCCGTGAGGCCCAGGCACCCACGCCAAGCTCCTCCCGGCGCCGGAGAGGATCGTGCCATGGCAACCTATGTCATGCTCGGCAGCTGGACCGAGCAGGGCGTCCGCGGCATCGCCGACTCGCCGAAGCGGCTCGACGCGGCCAAGTCGCTGCTCCAACAGATGGGCGGCCAGGTCAAGGCCTACTACATGACCATGGGCGAGCACGACTTCGTGCTCGTCTACGAGGCGCCGGACGATGCCGTCGCCGCCCGCTTCACCCTGATGACCGGCCGCCAGGGCTTCATCCGGAGCAAGACGCTGAAGGCGTTCCCGGAGGCCGCCTATCGCGAGATCATCAACTCGCTGGGCTGAGCCGGCGGTTCAGCCCGGCAGCGACGGCGCAGCGGTGCTGCGGACGTACCGCCCGACGACCAGGGCGATCGCGGCGGCGGCGGCCAGGCTGGCGGCCAGCAGGGCCATGCCGGCGGTGAAGCTGCCGGTCGATTCCCGGATCCAGCCGACCGCATAGGGCCCGACGAAGCCGCCGAGATTGCCGATCGAGTTGATCAGGGCGATGCCGCCGGCCGCGGCGGTGCCGCCGAGGAACACCGGCGGCATGGCCCAGAACGGCCCGAGCGTGGCGTAGATGCCGACCGCGGCGACGCCGAGGCAGACCAGCGACAGCACGTTCGAGGAGGTGGCGATGCTGGCGGCGAAGCCGATGGCGCTGACCAGGGCCGGCAGGGCGACATGCAGCACGCGCTCGCCGGTGCGGTCGCTGTGCCGGCCCCAGGCCAGCATGGCGCCGGCGCTGACCAGATAGGGCAGGGCGATGATCCAGCCGGTCTGGAGGGTGGAGAAGCCCATGCCCTTGACGATCTGCGGCAGCCACAGGCCGATGCCGTAGAGGCCGATGACGATGCCGAAATAGACCAGGCCGAGCAGGATCACCCGCCGGTCGGCCAGGGCCGGCCACAGCGCGTGCAACGGCGGATGGGTCGCGGCGGCGCGGTCGCGGGCCAGGTCGGCGGCGATGGCGGCGCGCTCGGTGTCGTCGAGCCAGGGCGCCTTCGCCGGGCCGTCCGGCAGCCACGCCAGGACCAGCAGGCCGAGCAGGCAGGCCGGCAGCCCCTCGATGATGAACAGCCACTGCCAGCCCTTCAGCCCGAACCAGAGATGGGTGGCGTCGAGGATGAGGCCGGAGACCGGCGCGCCGACGGCGCTGGCCAGCGGCACCGCGGCCATGAACAGGGCGACGAAGCGGGCCCGCCGTGCCACCGGGAACCAATAGGTCAGGTACAGGATCATGCCCGGCAGGAACCCGGCCTCGGCGGCGCCGAGCAGGAAGCGCAGGATGGTGTAGCCCCAGATCCCCTGGACGAAGGCCATGGCGGCCGAGATCAGCCCCCAGGTCAGCATGATCCGGCAGATCCACAGCCGCGCCCCGACCTTCTCCAGGATCACGTTGCTCGGCACCTCGAACAGGAAGTAGCCGAAGAAGAACACCCCGGCGCCCCAGCCGAAGACATAGGGCGTGATGCCGAGATCGGCGTTCATGGTCAGGGCGGCGAAGCCGACATTCACCCGGTCGAGGAAGCTGACCAGGTAGAGCAGGATCATGAAGGGGATCAGGCGCAGGCTCACCTTGCGGTACAGCGCCTCGCGATCGGCGTCCGGCAATTCGGTCCTCCCTGTGACTCGCTGGCGAGGGTAGGAACGGATCGCCGATCGAGGAAGCCAAAACCGGTGATCCTGCCTATAACGGAATGTGATCCGGGAAACGGACGGGAGGCGATGATGCGGGAGCTGCGTTGGTCGGCGGCGGCGGAGGCGGCGGCCGGGATCGCCGCGGCCTGGGGACCGGGCGAGCCGGGTGGCGGCGTCGCCGTGTTCGACGCGCGGGAGATCCGGGCCGAGGCCTGCGGCGGGGTCGACAGCCTGGCCGGCGGCAACGCCTTCTCCGGCGACACCGTGGTGCGCTACGCCTCGGTCACCAAGCATGTCTTCGCGGCGCTGGCGCTGTGCCAGGACGGCGTCGGCCTGGACGACCCGCTGGGCCGGCTGCTGCCGGGGCTGCGCGGCGACCTGGCCGCGGTCACGGTCGGCCGCGCCCTCGACATGACCGGCGGCCTGCCGGACCTGCGCGAGACCCTGTCGCTGCTCGGCGTGCCGCAGGGTGCCGTGGTGGGGCGGGAAGAGAGCCTCGAGTTCCTATATCGCCTGACCGAGCTGAACTTTCCGTCCGGGCACGAGATCTCCTACTCCAACACCGGCTACCGGCTGGTCGACGCGGCGCTGCTGCGCCGGGGCCTCGGCTTCGCCGGGCTGGTGCGCGACCGCGTCGCCGGGCCGCTCGGCATCGGCTTCCGCGTGCCGGAGACCTGGTTCGACCCGATCCGCGGCCTCGCCCCGGGCTACTGGAAGGACAACGGCGGCGCTTGGCAGCTCGCCGCCTCGGGCCAGCATTTCTCCGCCTCCGGCTGCCTGACCGGCAGCCTGCACGATCTGGTGCGCTGGCAGCAGGCGGTGCTGGCCGATCGCGGGCCGGGACAGGGCGTGCTGGCCCGGCTCGGCGCGCCGCGTCCTCTCGCCGACGGCCGGCCGACCGCCTATGGGCTCGGCCTCGCCTGGTCGCGGCTCGGCGCGCGCCGGCTGGTCGGGCATGGCGGCGCGCTGCTCGGCTACAGGACCTATTTCCTGCTGGACCCGGAGCAGGGCGTCGGCGCCGCCGTCGTCTCCAACCGCGAGGACACGATCTCGCACGGCACGGCGATGACGCTGATGGCGGCGCTGCTCGGCGAGGAGCTGCCGCAGCGCGGCACCGCGATCCCGGACGGGCTCTACGTGGCGGAGCAGGGGCCGGAGTGGCTCGAGCTGAAGGACGGCGTCGCCAGCTTCCTCGGCACCGGCGAGACCCTCTATCGCGGCGATGACGGCTGGTCGGTCTCGCTCTCCGCCCATCTGCCGATGCGGCTGCGCTGGACCGGGGAGGCGGTGGCGGGCGAGATCGGCCATGCCGCGCGCCGCTTCCGCCCGATCGCGCCGGACGGCGTGCTCGACCGGGTGCAGGGCGAATGGCTGTGCCCGGAGCACCACGCGGCCTTCACCATCGCCGGCGAGCGGCTGGAGATGGGCACCGGCCCGATCCGGGCATCGTCGCCGCTGGTACCGCTCGGCGGCGGCCGGCTGCTGGCGGAGGGCCGGGAAGGGCCGTGGCCGCAGCGGATCGGCCTGGCCTTCGACGGCGACACCGTCCGGCTGGCGCTCAACCGCAGCCGGGTGCTGCGCTTCCGGCGGGGCGGCTGAGCTCCGCCCATGGCGCGGCCGGTGGTGACGGTGTTCGGTGGCACCGGCTTCCTCGGCCGGCGCCTGGTGCGGCATCTGGCGGATCAGGGCTTCGCCGTCCGCGCCGCATCGCGGCACGGCCAGGCCATGCTGCCGGCCGGCGAGGACGATGTCGAACCGGTTCGGGCGGACGTGACCGACGACCACTCGGTGGCTGTGGCCATTGCGGGTGCTCAGGCCGTGGTCAATGCCGTCAGCCTCTATGTCGAGCGCGGCGGGGCGACCTTCCGCGCCATCCATGTCGAGGCTGCCGCCCGGGTGGCGCGGGAGGCGCAGCGGGCCGGTGTGGAAACCCTGGTGCATCTCTCCGGTCTCGGTGCGGATTCCGCCTCGCGCTCCCCCTACATCCGCAGCCGCGGCCAGGGCGACCAGGCGGTGCGCGCGGCGTTCCCGGCGGCGATCCTGGTCCGGCCTTCCGCCATCGTCGGGCTCGGCGACGCGCTCCTGGGGCCGGTGGCCCGGATGCTGCGCCGCGCGCCGGTGTTCCCGCTGTTCGGCCGTGGCCGCACCCGGCTGCAGCCGGTCCATGTCGAGGATGTCGCGGCGGCGATCGTGCGGGCGATGGCGGGGCAGGGCGGCGTCACCTACGAGCTTGGTGGAGGTGCCGTCACCAGCTATCGCGAGCTGATCGCGCTGATCGCGCGGCATGTCGGACGACGGCCGCTGTTGCTGCCGGTGCCCTTCCCGGTCTGGCAGGCGCTGGCCCTGGCCGCGGAGCAGTTGCCGCGGCCGCCGATCGCGCGGAACCAGGTCGAGGTCATGCGGTCCGACAATGTCGCCGATCCGAAGCTGCCCGGGTTCTCGGCCCTGGGCATGACGCCGCTGTCCGTCGAGCAGGTCCTGCCCCTGGTCGTCCCGTCCGATTGACGCAGACGGGTTCACGGAGCCTGCGGATCGCGCCATGATCGGCCGGTCGGGGCCTGGGAAGGGGCGGTCGCCGGCGGAGCGAAAGGACATCCGATGAAACCGACCATCGCCGTCATCGCCCCCGGGGCGATGGGCAGCGGCGTCGCCCGGCGCCTGGCCGACCATGGCGCCGCCGTGCCGACCCTGCTCGACGGCCGCAGCGCCGCGACCATCGCCCGGGCCCAGGCCGCCGGCATGCAGGCGGCCGACGAGGCCGCGATCGCCGCGGCCGACATCATCCTGTCGATCGTGCCGCCCGGCGAGGCGGTGGGCCTGGCCGAGCGGCTGGCGCCGGCCCTGCGCGCGGCGCCGCGCAAGCCGGTCTATGTCGACTGCAACGCCGTCAATGTCGAGACGGTGCAGGCGGTCGCGGCGATCGTTGCGCCGACCGGCACCGGCTTCGCCGATGGCGGCATCATCGGCGGGCCGCCGGTGCCGGGAGGGGCCGGGCCGGTGCTGTACCTGGCCGGGCCGGATGCGGCGCGGCTCGGTGTGCTCGGCGATCTCGGCCTTCGCATCCGCGTGCTCGACGGGCCGGTCGGCGCCGCCTCGGCGCTGAAGATGAGCTATGCCGGCATCACCAAGGGCCTGACCGGCCTGGCCGCCGCCATGATCCTGGGGGCCAGCCGCAACGGGGCGGCGCCGGCGCTGCATGCCGAGCTGTCGGCCAGCCAGCCGCAGCTGCTGGCCCGGTTCGAGAAGGGCCTGCCGGACATGTACGCCAAGGCCTATCGCTGGGTGGCGGAGATGCGCGAGATCGCCGATTTCCTCGGCCCCGACGACCCGGCCCGGCTGATCTATGAAGGCCTGGCCGGGCTGTACGAGCGGCTGGCCGCCGATGTTGCCGGCGAGAAGCGGGACATCGCGGCGCTGGATGCGTTCCTGGCCACCGGCAAGGCCGACGCGGCGGCTTGATGCCGGGACCGACAGCGTGACCTTCCGTCTTTTCCAGATGACCGCCATCCAGCCGGGCCATTCGCGCGTGGACGCGCGCAGCTCCTCCCCCTTCCCCCCCGCAAGGGGGGGAGTGTGGAAGGCCGGGCAGGCCGGTGATGGATTCGTAGGTTGGGTTCGCGGCACGCGAACCCAACAATGGTGCGACGGCGGGATGTTGGGTTCGCGACGCGAACCCAACCTACGCGATCGCGCCGCAGAGGCTTAGCTGCTGTCCGGGCTCGGCGGCTCCGGCTCGGGCCGGCCGGCGTCGGACTCGTCCGGCTCGGCGGACCAATCGTCCGCAGCCTCGTGATCGGCGGCCTCGGCGGGCTCCGCCGGGGCCTTGGTCTCGGCGATGTCGTCCCAGCTCTGGGGCAGCCGGATCGGGTCGGGCGGGTAGCCGATCTTGCGGCAGACCTCCTGCACGAACTCCGCCGCCGACAGCGTGTCCAGCTGCGCGTCCAGTATCTCGTCCTCGACCAGCTTCTCCCACGCCACCGACCGCATGCACTCGGCGTCCAGCCCCTCCTCGGGCTTCGCCGCCGCCTCGGCCACCATCCCGGCCGCGCGCTCCCGCCGCTGCCGGCGGCGCTGCTCCTCGCCCGACGCCGTGCGCTCGTCCCGCCGCGTCATGAAGCCGATGCGGATCCGCTCGGTCAGGGCGATCGTCAGACGCAGCGACCGCGTCAGCCGCGCCTGGATCAGCCCGAAATCGGGCGTCGCCTTCGGGTCCAGATGCGCCCGCTCCTGCTGCCGCTCGGTCATACGCTTGCAGCGCATGTCGATCTCGGCCGCCTGGCGCAGCGTGTGCAGCGCCCAGCCCGTCCAGTTCATGTCGGGATCGGTCGGCCGGATCGGTTCGGATTGCGCCTCATCCATAGAACATAGCATGAACGAGAATCATAGATGAACGCAATGAACATTGTGTTCACCGCTTGGGCTGCTGGCTTCAGCGTGGTTCCACGCCAGCCGATCGAGCAGCCTCGAGTTTCTCATGCGCCGCCTCGACAAGCGTCTGCAGCGTCGGGCGAGCCGGGGCGAAGAACGTCGTGCCGGTGTGCGGCGTCGAGAAATCCAGCAGCCGGTCGTAGGCACCCGGCGGGTCGCCGATATACATTCGTTGCAGCATCTTCTCGATCACCCAAAGATATCGGGAATAGCCGATGAAATAGGTCCCGAATTCCTTCTGTCCCGGGCGCCCGAAGGGCATGTTGTCGCGCAATATGTCGTATTCGTTGCCGCTGGCATCTGTAATGGTGGCCAGAGATTTGTGCGATTTGCGAGGGGCATCGTCGTCGTCGATTTCGATGTTGTCGATCTTCGTACGGCCGATGATCTCCTCCTGGTGAGGTGTCGGAAGCCGAGCCCAGGCGCCGAGATCATGCAGATACTTCTGAACGACGACATAGCTTCCGCCAGCGAAGTCGGCATCTTCATCGCCGACAAGCGCGGAGGCCGGCAAATCGAGGCCGGTCGGGTTGGCCGTGCCGTCGACAAAGCCCAGAAGGTCACGCGCATCGAAATAGCGAAAGCCCGGGACTTCATCGACGACGGTCACACCGGCGCCAAGGCTGTCGAGCAGGATGCGCTCGAACTCGAAGCACAGATCGGGACGTTCGGACCGGATATGGAAGAGAAGATCGCCCGGTGTCGACGGAGCCGCATGGACCGCTCCCTCGATCGGCGCAAACGGCCTCAGATCCTGCGGCCGCTTGTCGACATGGAGGCGATCCCAGAGATCGCGACCGATGCCGACGATGCAGGAGAGCCGGGCGGAAAGATCGCGGAACCCGACCGTCTTCACCAGATCGTCAAGCCCATCGAGCGCCGAGCAGACCTTCGCGAGGGCGGCCGGTTCGCTCGCGACGGTGACCACAAGAAAGACGGCTGCCCGCGACAAGGGCGCGTCGATGCTCTGCGCGTCGATCGGCACTCTGTCCCAACTCTTCCCCGACATTCCCGGATGCTCCACCCCTTGTCCCAGGGAGGATTACAAACGCCGTGCCGCCTCCCGTCCAGAGTTCATGTCATCATGTGCGCCGGCATCAGGCTCGGCAGCGGCAGCCTCGAATCGGTCAGGGGCCGCATGCGACCCTAAGCGGCCACTGACTTGAAAGGGCATCCTCGCCCCAAAACAGCGGGAGGGCACGCAATGGTGAGAATAAAGCGGCACCGTACCCTAGCGGATGATCTCGATTTACTGCTGGTCGATATCTGCGTGCGATTGGGTTTCTGCAATAGATTGTCGGGAGAACAAATATTATTACATAATTCAGAGATAAACGACGCTCTGTTTGCAGATGCCGTTCTCTTAGCCGAGGGTATGAATCCCGTCTATGAAGTTAAATGGCACAGAGAACTTAGCAAGAAATTCCGTGACAGATTTGGCGAGGTATCTGTTTCTGCGACGGAATACAAATCTAAGTAAGCCGTTAATGATTGTCCGCTAACCACCCTTTGCTGACGATCGTCAGCGATCGCTATCCTGTCCAAGCCGTGCGCCCCGTCGTCGGGAAAAGCGCCCGGCTATCCCGGCACCAGATGCCCGGCGGCGGCGCGCAGCAGCAGGATCTCCTGCAGCAGGCGTGACCGTTCCGGGTCCTTGGCGGCGCCCTCCGGTGGCGGTGCAGCGGCGGGCAGGGCGGTGCCTTGGTGCAGCGCCTCGGCCAGGGCGGCGGTCTCGGCCCCGATCCAGCGGCCGAACTCCGCATCCCCGGCGGTGTCGGCCGGCCGGTGCAGCGCGGCGGTGCCGGCCACGCCGGCGATCTGGCGGGCCAGGACCAGGATGGTCAGCCCGGCATCCAGCGCCTCACGCTGCCACCATGCCTCCAGCATGGTCCGGCCGTGCCCCGCCTCGGCATTGCCGCTGGCCAGCCCGGCCTCGCGCCGCGCCGCCTCGATCGCGACCTCGTCGCCGTCATGGGCGAAGGCCAGGGCGGCATAGCGGCCATTGGCCTCGATCGCCGCGGCCAGCAGCGGCCGGAACTGCCGGCCCTCGCGGCTCGGCCACAGCAGCAGCCCGGCCATCAGGCCGATGGCGCTGCCCAACACGTTGTAGAGGGCGCGCGTCCAGGCCAGCGCCGGTTCGCTGGCGCCCGGCTGCGACAGCTCCACCACCAGGATGAACAGCGGGGTCAGGAAGAAGACGAAGATGCCGTAATTGACCTGCCGCATCGCCATGGTCGCGATCGCCAGCGGGAACACCGCGGCAGTCAGGGCCAGCGGCGTGTGCAGCACCAGCCCGAGCAGGGCGGCCAGGCCGCCGCCCAGCACGCTGCCGACCGCGCGCTCCAGCGCCCGCGGCCAGGTCGCCGCCACCGACGACTGCAGCACCAGCACCGTCGCGATCGCCATCCAATAGGCATAGGAGAAGCCCAGCGCGTGGCTCAGCAGCACCGCCGCGGTGGTCGCGACGGCGCAGCGCAGGGCGTGGCGCAGGATCTCGGACCGCGGGCTGAGATGCGCGCGCAGCGGCGCCAGCAGGGCCGCGATGCCGCGGGAGACCGCGGCCGTCTCATCCCATGCCGGGGCCGGGCGGGCGCTGCCGGTGGCGCGGATCTCCTCCACGATCCGGCCCAGCCCGGCGGCGACCGGCCCTTCCATCTTCGCCGCCAGCAGGGCGAGGCGGTCCAGCGACCGCTGCGGCGTCGTCATCTCGCCAGGACCGGTGTCGAAGGCGCGGGCCCGGCGATACAGCGTCAGCGCCAGGCGGCGCAGGGCCTGCCGCTCCTGCAGCCGGGGCCGGTCGGCCGCCGGGCCGGCATGCTGGCGCAGATCCGACAGGGCGATCAACTGCCCGAAGATGCGCTCGGCGATGTCCAGCGCCACCAGGAGGCGCTCGGCGTAGTCGCCCAGACCGCCGCGGCCGCGCATCGCCCGGCCCAGCGCCGCCCGGGCGGCCTCGATCG
Source organism: Inquilinus sp. CA228 (assembly GCF_052078665.1). Classification (NCBI taxonomy): domain Bacteria; kingdom Pseudomonadati; phylum Pseudomonadota; class Alphaproteobacteria; order Rhodospirillales; family Rhodospirillaceae; genus Inquilinus; species Inquilinus sp. CA228. The sequence continues at coordinate 85,882 of NZ_JBQJIK010000028.1, forward strand.
CGGCGCGGACCGCCGGGCGATAGCGCTGCGCGTGCCGGGCCCAGGCCAGCGGCGCCGACTGCGAATCCAGCCGGGCCATGCCGGCGGCCATGGCGGCCAGGCCGCTATAGGTGGTCGCCAGGGCGGTGCGCGCCGGCCGGAACGGATGGATGCGCCAGATCGACAGCGCCAGCAGCATGGCCCACAGGCAGCCGCCGAGATGGGTGGAGGCGAATTCGGCCAGCGCGGCCGGGGAGGCGACGGAATGGTCGACCGCGGTGACGCAGACGACGATGGCCAGGGTGCCGATCTGCCGCGCGGCGGCGCCATACGCCCCGGCCATGCCGCCGATCAGGGCGCAGGGGAACACGGCGGCCGCGGCCCAGCCCCAGCCCTGCGACGCGGCCGCGGCCCCGATGATCGCGAAGGCGGTGGACAGCAGGGCGAAACCGGCCAGCGCCCGCACCCGGTCGCGGTTCGGCCCGCCGGGATCGGCCAGACAGGTCCAGAAGGCGCCGATCGCGGCCCAGGCCAGGATCGGTGCATGCAGCAGGCTGCCGAGCGCGACCACGACGGCGCAGGAGGCGGCGGCGCGCAGGCCTTCGCCGAGGCTGAGGCTGCGCGGCGAGACGGCGATGGCGGCGCGGATCAGGGAGGGGCTCATCGCTCGGACAGGGGCTCCATGCTGGCGGCACGCCGCCCGTTCCGCGCTCCTCCCATGTTTAGACGAGGCAGGATAACCCGTCCGCCGGCCGATCGGCTGCGGCGACGAGACACGGCTGCGTTGCGATCGACGGGCAGCGCGGCGGCGCGGTTTCGGGCCATGATCCCGGTCTCGCGCAGGTGGAAGGAGAAGGCCGATGGACTACCGGAACCTCGGGCGCAGCGGGCTGAAGGTGTCGCCGCTGTGCCTCGGCACCATGATGTTCGGCGGCCCGACCGACGAGCCGACGGCGACCCGCATCACCGACCATGCGCGGGAGGCGGGGATCAACTTCATCGACACCGCCGATGTCTACACCGACGGCCGGTCGGAGGAGATCGTCGGCCGGGCCATCGCCACCCACCGCTCCTGGTGGGTGCTGGCGACCAAGCTGGCCAACCCGACCGGCGACGGCCCGAACGACCGCGGCCTGTCGCGCCGCCGTGCCTTCGACGCGGTGGAGGCCAGCCTGCGCCGCCTCGGCACCGACACGGTCGACATCCTCTATCTGCACAAGGAGGATGCGACGACGCCGCTGGCGGAGACGGTGTCGGCGCTGGCCGACCTGATCCGCCAGGGCAAGATCCGGTATTTCGGCGTCTCGAACTACCGGTCCTGGCGGGTGGCGGAGATCTGCCGGCTGTGCGACCAGGCCGGGATCGAGCGGCCGGTGGTGAGCCAGCCCTACTACAACCTGCTGAACCGGATGCCGGAGGCCGAGCACCTGCCGGCCTGCGCGGCTTTCGGGCTCGGCGTGGTGCCCTACAGCCCGCTGGCCCGCGGCGTGCTGACCGGCAAATACAAGCCCGGCGCGGCGCCGGAGGAGGGCAGCCGCGCCGGCCGCGCCGACAAGCGCATCCTGGAGACGGAGTGGCGGCCGGAAAGCCTGGCGATCGCGGCCGAACTGGCGGAGCACGCGCGGGGACGAGGCATCACGCCCGGCCAGTTCGCCGTGGCGTGGCTGCTGAACAACCGCATCGTCACCGCCCCGATCGCCGGCCCGCGGACCGAGGAGCAGTGGGCCGACTATCTCGGCGCGCTGGACTATGCGTTCACCGCGGAGGACGAGGCGCTGGTGAACCGTCTGGTGGTCACCGGCCATCCCTCCAGCCCGGGCTACAACGACCCGGCCTACCCGATCGAGGGCCGGGTGCCGCGGGTGGGGTAGAGAAGGCCCGGGCCCATTTTCACGCTGTCATCCTCGGGCTTGACCCACGGGTGTCCGGTTTAGTTTCAGGCCCATTGGAGGACCAATTGGTCTGGATTGGAGGCAGGGCTAGGCTCGGGTTGGAGCAAGCGGTCGATGCGCCTGCGCTGCATCAGGTTGACGCGGACCAG
>NZ_JBQJIK010000029.1:0-86293 GCF_052078665.1 Inquilinus sp. CA228
GCCTCGCTGACGCTGCCCGAGCTGGTGGCGGCGATCCGGGCCGAAGGCGGCCAGCGCGTCGCCACCCTCATCGGCGAGGCCGGCCCCGATCTCGGCGAGGCGGCGCGGCCGATCCGCGGCGTCGACGGCCAGGTCCGCGCCGTGCTGCTGCTGCGCGTGCCGGCCGGCGACCTGCCGGCGGCCCGGGCGGCGCTGGAGGCTCTCGACCTGCCGGACACCGCTGCGCCCGTCCTTTCGAACGATCCCCCTCCCGTCACCCAGGCCGCCCTGCCATGACCGACCCCTTCATGATCCGCGCCCATGTGCCGGAGTTCGAAACCCATCTCGCCGCCTATCGCCGGGCCAGCGAGCGCACCCGGCAGTCGCTGCGCGGTGTGCGCGACCTGGCCTATGGCGACCATCCGGACGAGAAGCTCGACCTCTATCTGCCGCCGGAGGGACAGGGGCCGTTCCCGGTCCATGTCTTCGTCCATGGCGGCTATTGGCGCGCCTTCTCCAAGCTCGACTATGCTTTCGTCGCCGATGCCGTCACCGGCCATGGCGCGATCGCCGCGATCATCGACTATTCGCTGATGCCGAAGGCGCGGATGGCGACGCTGGTCGGCCAGGTGCGCCGGGCGGTGGCCTGGCTGGCCGAAAAGGCCGGACGCTGGGGCGGCGACCCGGCGGCGCTCAGCGCCAGCGGCGCCTCCGCCGGCGCCCATCTCGCCAGCTTCCTGGCTTGCCGCGGGGCGGGGGAGGGGCCGGCACCGGCCGTCCCGGTTCGGTCCCTGCTGCTGGTCAGCGGCCTCTACGACCTGGACCCGATCACCCGCAGCTTCCTGCAGCCGGAGATCGGGCTGACGGCGGAGGAGGTGGCGGCCTGGTCGCCGCTGACGGCCGCGCCGGTGCCGGGGCCGGTGGTGGATGTCGTGGTCGGCGCCGAGGAGACGCCGCCCTTCCTGGCCCAGGGCCGGGCCTTCGCCGAGCGCCTGGCCGCGGCGGACGTCGCGAGCAGCTTCGCGACCATCCCGGGCGAGAACCACATGAGCATCGCCACGGCGCTGGGCTCCCCGGGCTCGCTCTTGGCGCAGCGCCTCGGACGGACGATCGCGGCGTCGCGACGAGGCGCCTGACCCCGATCGCACCCGGGCAGCGAGAGCGGAATGAAGTGAGGTCGGGGCATCCGGGCAAGGATGTCGAGCGTCTTTGGCGCCGGCGGGTGAAAGCGGGGCCTCAGGGCCCTCACCCGGAGGCGCAAGCGCCTCCGACCTCTCCCGCAGGGCGGGAGAGGCAAAAGGAACCGGATTTCGTAGGTTGGGTTCGCGGCAGCGAACCCAACAGGATCGGGGGCCGCGATGGCGGCCGGGTGTTGGGTTCGCCCAAAGCGAACCCAACCTACCTTACCCGGTGTCGGGCGGCCTGGGCTTGCGGGCGGAGGCCGGGCGAGGTTTGGGCGGAGCCTCGGGTGGATCGTCCTCGCCGTCCTCCGACGGCAGGAAGCCCAGCTTCTCCATGGCCTCGTCGGCCATCTCCAGCCAGCGCTCCACCCGCACCGGATAGCCCCAGCGCCGGCACAACGCCGCCACCGCGACCTCGGCCCGGCTGGCTTCGATCAGCTCCGCCACCTCCGGCCGCTCGACCCGCTCGCACACCTCGGTGGCACGGCGGTCGACCTCCTCCTGGTCCCCGGACACTTCGTAGGCCGCCGCCAGCATCGCCAGCTTCACCCGCAGCGCGTGCCGGTCCTCCTGCGCCGCCTCGCGCTTCGCCGTGCCCTTACGACGATCGTCGCGATGATTGGCGAACTTGTCCTCCAGCAGCAGCGTCAGCCGCAGCGACTTCGCGATGACGTCGATCCGCCGGCAATAGTCGACGCCGGGCTGCGGCGCCTCGACCGCCTCGGTGCGGGTGGCCTCCATGATCTCCATCTGGATCTCGGCCGCCCGGGCGAGCATGCGCAGATGCCGCGCCGTCCGCTCCTCCTGGGGAGCGGCCGGGGCTTCCGAAATCGAATCGGTCTGCGCGGTGTCCATAGAACGTAGCATGAACGTGATCGCAGATTAATACAAGAGCACAATGTGTTAACAACGAGATGGGGTCCGATCCCGTCATCCGATCCGTAAGCGTCCGGCCGAGGCCGTGGACCGGCAACCGGCCGACGGTGATGTAGCCGGGCGCGCGCTTTGGCATGACGGGGCGGGTGCTTTGGCACAAGCGACCGCGCGCCCGCGTTTGGTCAAGCGAGAGCGGGTTCAATCGCTCGCTCACGGGTGGAATTGCACGCCGCTGCGGTGGCTTCCATTGACTGCCGGCGGCTTGCACGACCCCGGCTCGCTCAATTGCCTCCGGCCGAAATCGTCAGGACGGGCGCGGCCGCTTTGTCGACTTCGCCTTGAGCGATCGCCATCAGGAGCTGCACGATGCTGAAGGCGACCTTCGACTCGAAATCCGTATCCGCGATCCAGAACCATCGATCCCGGTAAGGAATCGCGGCAAACGCATCGGCCGGTTTGGTCTGCCCCGTCCGCACCACGATGCTCGGCCTCTGCTCGCCGCCGGCATGGCCGATCGAAGCCAGCGTCCGGTGGGCTTCGACGTCGGCATCGGGAACATCGATCTGGCCGCTGACATGGGCCAGCACGCCAATGAACGATCGCGTCAGCATCGCGACCTGGTTGGGGCGGGACGCCGTGCGGCCGTATACGATCTCGGCCTCGTCTGTCCCCATGCCGAGCAGGGAGCGCATCTCGGCCGCCAGGGCTGGATCGGAACCGTTGGAAATCAAGAGATAGACATGAGCGCCGTCCTTGCCGCCAGTGAAGCGGAAGCTGAGGCCGCCGCTGTCCTGCAGCGTTCGCAGCCCGGCGAGCAGCCTGAAAAAGGCCGGAGAGCCTGTCGTCTGGGCTCCCTGGGCGGCAGTGGTGATCTCGGGCCGGCCGGCATTCTCGAGGCGGCCGATCGATTGGACGCCAAGACGGAGCAGAACGTCGATGGGCAGGCCGTTCTGGGCCAGCGGGAACAGCTCGCTCGGCGCAAGGGGGCGAACGAATGATCCGGCGAACTGCGGGCCGCTGACGGGCGAGAAGGTGATGGTCGGATTGTCGTTGTACTGGACACTGCCGGTCAGCGCGCCGAAGGTCCCGGCACTGAAGTCTGGATAGCCGGTGGCGCCTACAGTCCCTGTTCTTTGCAGCGAACGGCTCGCGACGACCTGATTGATCGACAGAAAGGCCGGGACATCCGCATAGCGCAGACGCACCACGTTCATGAGCGTCTGTTCTTTCTGCGCGTCGGTGATCGCCTTGGCGTAATCGAGATGGTCCCGATAGAGCGTGGTCGGGCCGATGCCCGCACATCCGCAGAGCGGGAGCAAGAGCAGTAACGCCCCTGCTCTCCGGCACCGCACCGCGCGATGGTCAGTCCGCCGCATCACTTGGACTCCTGACCATATTTCTTCTCGTTTCGAGATTCCGCATCGCCCGAATGTGAGCCGGCTTCGCATGCGGGACAACAGGCTTCCGCCTCTCAGCAAGGATCCGGCCAATGCGGGTGGCAGGTGTCGACAAACACGGACGTGGTGCCACCCGACGCTGGCGGGGTGCCCTCCAGAACCTTGGCCTGATAGGTCAAGGTGGTGCCGTCGAGCGTCGGCTTGGTCAGTTCCACCGCGGCAGTCTGCAGCTTGCCGTCGACGATACTGGTCAGGCCCGCATTCGGCGGATCGGCGACAAAGCTGTTTGCACCCTTGATGCCCCAGTCCTTGATGAACGTAGCGGTGGGGATTGCCTCGGCCGCTCGCGCCGGGCGGTCGGTGAACATCACCACCGACGGGCTGACGCCGCTCAGCGTCAAGGTCTTGCCATCGAAGGTGGACCTCTGGGCAGTCTGGATGAACAGCCAGCTCGCATCCTTGCCGGCCGCCTTGACGGTCTCGGTCGGGTCGGCAAAGGCCGGGCCGGCAAGCAGGGCGAAGGTGAGGACGGCTGCACCCGTGGACTTCAAGAGCATCATGGTCTCTCTCCCGAGGACATGGGTTGGAGGTGGATATTGTAAGGATTTCAGCTCCCTTTCCCGCACCCAGGATTCCATTACGCAACTTAATGTACGCACTTATGAGGATCCGTCTCGCAACTTATATCGATACTATCGATAAACACTGAAGTCCTGCCGGCGGACGCCGGCAGCGTGCCTTCGAGAACGCGCGCCTGAAAGGTCAGGGTTGTGCCATCGAGCTTCGGCTGTTTGAGCTCCACCGTGGCAGTCTGCAGCTTGCCGTCGACGATGCTGGTCAGCCCGGCGTTGGGCGGATCGGCCACAAAGCTGTTCTTGCCTTTGATGCCCCAGTCCTTGATGAACGTATCGGTCGGGATCGCCTCGGCAGCACGCGCCGGGCGGTCGGTGAACATCACCACGGACGGGCTGACGCCGCTCAGCGTCAGGGTCTTGCCGTCGAACTGGACCTTCTGGGCGGTCTGGATGAACAGCCAGCTCGCATCCTTGCCGGCCGCCTCGGCGGTCTCGACCGGATCGGCAAAGGCCGGGCTCGATAGAAGCGCCGCACTCAGCAGGGCGGCCGTGAGCTTCACGAACATTATGATCTCTCTCCTTGGAGCGCCGATTGGAGGCGCAATGGTAAGGGTGGGTCACTCGAACCCCCATCGCGATAAACGAGGGGGGAAGTCAGCTGAGCATCTCAATTGCCTCAACAATGGTTGGGCCACTTGCCAACGCACTGAGCACTATCGATGAAGACAGAAGTCGTGCCGGCGGACGCCGGCAGCGTGCCTTCGAGAACGCGCGCCTGAAAGGTCAGGGTCGTACCGTCGAGGCTCGGTTGTTTGAGCTCCACCGTGGCCGTCTGCAGCTTGCCATCGACGATGCTGGTCAGGCCGGCGTTGGGTGGATCGGCCACAAAGCTGTTCTTGCCTTTGATGCCCCAGTCCTTGATGAACGTGGCGGTCGGGATCGCCTCGGCAGCTCGCGCCGGGCGGTCGGTGAACATCACCACGGACGGGCTGACGCCGCTCAGCGTCAGGGTCTTGCCGTCGAACTGCACCTTCTGGGCGGTCTGGATGAACAGCCAGCTCGCATCCTTGCCGGCGGCCGCGGCGGTCTCGGTCGGGTCGGCAAAGGCAGGGCTGGACAGAAGCACTGCGCCAAGCAGCACCGCGCTACAGATTTTCCTCATGATGTCCTCTCGTTTCGAAGGTCCTGCATCGCCCGGATGGGAGCCGGTTTCGGATGCGGGACAACTGACTTCTGCCTCTCAGCAAGGATTCGGATAACGCGGGTGGCAGATGGCCGAGTCCCAGGACGGTTTAGAATCAGTGGGCGATGCAAGTTACGCAAAATTGGTCAATGAATAGCGAACTGGTACCTCCAGACGCCGGCGGCGTGCCCTCCAGGACCTTGGCCTGATAGGTCAAGGTGGTGCCGTCGAGCGTCGGCTTGGTCAGTTCCACCGTGGAAGTCTGCAGCTTGCCGTCGACGATACTGGTCAGGACCGCATTGGGCGGATCGGCGACAAAGCTGTTCTTGCCTTTGATACCCCAGTCCTTGATGACCGTGGCGGTCGGGATCGCTTCGGCCACACGCGCCGGACGGTCGGTGAACATCACCACCGACGGGTTGATGCCGCTCAGCGTCAAGGTCTTGCCGTCGAACTGCACCTTCTGCGCGGTCTGGATGAGCAGCCAGCTCGCATCCTTGCCGGCGGCATTGGCGGTCTCGGTCGGGTCGGCAAAGGCAGGGCCGGCAAGCAGGGCGGCGGCGAGGACGGCCGCGCTGGCGATTTTCAGGTGGATCATCGAATTTCTCCCAGTCTCACAAGTCTGGGATGTCACAGCCGTCCATCGGCCGCATCCCGTGGCATGTCGGTGGCGACTTAACACGGTCGATCTCGCGATCCCGTCACCGATGCATGACCGATCCATCACCGATCGCGAGATGAGCAATATTTAATCCCGGCATGGCCGGGCATCGTCGCAGATGGGTTTTGAGTGTAACCCATTGGTGAAACAAAGAAAATGAGGACGGTTCCCGAAGAAGGAGAGCCGATGTCCGAGCGGGAAAGCCGGGCCTTCAGCCGGGCAGGACGAAGAAGGATCCGAGTGCCATGACATGCTCCTGTGGTGCTTCGTCAGAGAAGATCAGCCCTCGTCGATGAAGAACACACTGCCCTGGGCCAGGGCCTGGAAGGTGGCGTAGGCCATCCAGATGAAGCTGTTGCGCAGCAGCACGGCGCCGAGGCCGTCATCATAGCCGACGACCAGCAGGCAGTGGCCGGCGCAGCGGCCGTCGGCCCGGGCCAGGATCCGGCCGTTGCCGACATAAGGTACCGCGACCTTCCCTCCATGATCGCTGGCCGTCCACAGAGTTTGAAGTGCTGTCGGTGGGAGGGAACCGATTTCAAATCGGCTCCATCTCAGGCTACCAGTACCCGGAGGCGCAAGCGCCTCCGACCTCTCCCGCAGGGCGGGACCTTTTCAGAATACCGTCGTTCGAGCCAATCCATCCCTTCTACTCTCCCCCTCCCCTCGCGGGAGGGGGCAGGGGGAGGGGGTTTTCACCATCAAGGCCGGCCTGAACTCTGACGCTTCGACCATGACGGCCTGTCCTCTGCGCATTCGCGCGCGGACGCGCGCAGACCCCTCCCCCAACCCCCTCCCGCAAGGGGAGGGGGAGTGTGGAAGGCTGCGTTCGCGAATGCTGAAGGTTGGTGAAGCGGATGAATTCGCCGGCGGTCACCCTGTGTCCGGCGGCTTGCGGCGGCTGGCGCCGGCCGGGCGGAGCTTGGGCGGATCCTCGTCGTCCTCACCGTCCTGCGGCGGGATGAAGCCCAGATTCTCCATGCCCTTATCGGCCATTTCGAGCCAGCGCTCCACATCCGGCGGGAAGCCCCAGCGCCGGCACAGGGCCGCCACCGCGACCTCGGCCCGGCTGGCTTTGATCAGCTCCGCCACCTCCGGCTGCTCGACCCGCTCGCACACCTCGGCGGCGCGGCGCTCGACCTCCTCGGGGTCTTCGGACGATTCGTAGGCCGCCGCCAGCATCGCCAGCTTCACCCGCAGGTCGTGCCAGTCCTCCTGGGCGGCCTCGCGCTTCGCCGCGGCCTTGCGCCGCTCGCCGCGATGATTGGCGAACTTGTCCTCCAGCAGCAGCGTCAGCCGCAGCGACTTCGCGATCACATCGATCCGCCGGCAATAGTCGACGCCGGGCTGCGGCGCCTCGACCGCCTCGGTGCGGGTGGCCTCCATGATCTCCATCTGGATCTCGGCCGCCCGGGCGAGCATGCGCAGATGCCGCGCCGCCCGCTCCTCCGCGGCCGGGGCTTCCGAGATCGAATCGGTCTGCGCGGTGTCCATAGAACGTAGCATGAACACGATCGCAGATTAATACAAGAGCACAATGTGTTAACAACGAGATGGGGTCCGATCTCGTCAGGGTCATCCGATCCAGCCTGAACTCATCCCGATCTAGCTGACCTTGGTGAAGCGGCCCAGGCTGCGGACGATGTTGTCGAGCAGGCCGCCGCCCTCCGATGTGACGGCCTCGACCTGCCTCGGCACCGGCTGTCGGGCGAATCTCGGATCGACCAGGCGCCGGCGATGCTCGCGGATGGCGGCGCTGACCGCCAAGCGGAAGACATTGGGGCTGAGGGGCTTGATGGCGAAGCGGTAGATCTGCCCCTGGTTGATCAGCTTGACGATGGTGTCGGCGTCGGGGGAGGAGGTCGTCGCCACCACGGTGATCGAGGGATCGATCCGGGCGATCTGCGCCAGCATGTCGGTGACATCGACGCCGCCGACCTCGCTGTTGGTGACGATGACGCCGATCTCCTCCTGCTCCAGGATCTCCAGCGCCTCCTCGACGGTGGAGGCCGTCAGGATGCTGTAGTCGCGGGTGAACATCTCGAGCATTTCCTGGCGATCGCTGGCCAGGCCGTCGATCGCCAGCAGCTTGGTGGCGATGCCGAGGGGAGGCGTAAGGACCGCCTCGGCCTCTTCGGCGGCCACCGGGGCGGCGCGCGCGATCTCGACCGCCTCGGCGATCACCTGGCGCAGCTCGTCCTGGTTCCACGGCTTGTTGAGGAAGCGGAAGACCTCGCCCTCGTTGACCGCGCCGATGATGGCGACCAGATCGCTGTAGCCGGTGAGCAGGATGCGCACCGTGTTGGGCCACCGCTTGCAGACCTGCGACAGCAGCTCGATCCCGACCATCTCCGGCATGCGCTGGTCGGAGACGATCACGTCGATGTGATGCTGCTCGAGAATCGCGAGGGCTTCCCGCCCGCCGGTCGCGGTGTGGACGTCGTAGCTGGACCGGAACATCACCTTGAGCAGCTTCACGATGCGCTCTTCGTCATCCACGAAGAGCAGGCTGGGCCTGTCAGTCATCTCGCTCTCCTTCATACCTGCGAAGCGTCATGGGAGGGGTGTTGGGCGGGGCGGGCGGCAGAAGCTGTCTCACGCGGCGGCCTGCTCGAGCCGGTGCTCGAGGTCGGCCTTGGCGCGATGCGGCAGGATGATGGTGAAGATGGTCCCGACGCCGACCTCGGACCTGGCGAAGATGGTGCCGCCATGGGTCTGGATGATCCGGTAGCAGATCGACAGCCCCATGCCGGTCCCCTTGCCGACATCCTTGGTGGTGAAGAACGGATCGAAGATCTTGGGCAGGGCCTCCGGCGGGATGCCGGTCCCGCTGTCCTCGATCTCGATCCGGATCATGTCATCGGACTCCGCCCGCGTGCGCAGGGTCAGCTTGCCGCGTTTGGGCTGATCGGCCATGGCGTGGGCGGCGTTGTTGATGAGGTTCAGGAACACCTGCTTCAGCTGCGTCGCCGACGCATGGATCTTGGGGATCTTCCCGTAGTCCTTGACGGTATCCGCGATGTATTTGACTTCGGACCGGGCGATCAGGGCTGCGCCGTCCAGGGCTTCCTCGATGTCGATATATTCGAGGCGACCTTTGTCGAGGCGCGAGAAGTTCTTCATCGTGATGATCAGGTTGGTGATCTCGTCGAGGCCGTGCAGCCCTTCGTCGATCAGCATGTTGAGCTCGCCGAGCTGATCGTCGGGCAGTCCTTCAGCCGCGGCCGGCCGCAGCTCCGCAACGGCGCCGAGGGTGGCCGTCCTGCCCGCCTGCATTTCGGCCATCTGATCCCGGATCAGGCAGAACACCGCCTTCACATAGGCCAGCGGCGTGTTGATCTCGTGGGTGATGCCCGCCACCATCTGGCCCATGGCGGACAGTTTCGACGACTGGATCAGCTGCGACTGCACGTCCTCATTGGCCTGCTGCAGCGCCGAATTGTCCTGGTTGAGCCGTCTGTAGTGCCGGCGCAGCAGATAGGCGGCCCAGGCGATCGCCAGGGCGAGCAGGAAGGAGCACACCAGCATCAGGTCGCGGAGCAGCGACCGGTACCGGTTCTGGTCGGCCTCCAGGGCCTGGGCGTCGCGCTGCAGGCGGTCGATGGCCTGGGCGGTCGGCACGGCCGTGAGGTCGACGATCAGCTTGGTGCCGAGCTGCTTCTGACGGAGGATGACCGCCATATGGGCCAGGAGCGTGTCCGCCTTGGTCGCCGCCTCGGGCGATGTCCGGCCGGCGGCCTCGCGCAAGGCGGTCATCTGGTCGTCGATGACCTGCCGCAGCTGCTCGCTGGGGGTGACGATGTAGCTCGCCACATCGATGACGATGCGAGTCAGCAGATCGGCGATCGACGGGCTGGGCGCAGGCTTGTCCGCGCTGCCCTCAAGCTCGGTGAACAGGTCCGCCGCGGCGATCGGCAACAGGCGCGAGGAGTTGCTGATGATCGAGTACTGCGCCTTGATCCGCTCGACGATGCGGATCTTGTCGTCCATCGCCGAGCGGTACGCGGCGAGCGAGGACGACAGATCCTGGGTCTCCGCCGGGTCGCCCGCGATCAGCGTCTCGATCGTCCGATAATGCTCGGCCAGCTTGCCGACGGGTGCGGCCACGGAGTCGTAGTTGGGGTTCAGGCCCAGCTCCAGGCTGAGGACGTCGGCGCTCCAGAGGGCGTCGATCTGCTTCATCTCGGCGAGGCTGGCCAGGAGCTCCGCCGGCCGGGTGTCCGGCGTGCGCAGCATCGCCAGAAGAGCGGCCAGAACCGTGAGAAGAACGGCGATGGAGCCTATGCAGACGATCCTGGATCTGACGATCATGACATGATCTCCGTCACCGTCTTTTCGATTGCGGTGGGCAAATTCACTGCGAAGGGCGGACGTCGAGAGGGCGCCCCTTGTATTCGCCGGTCAGGCTCCGCAGGAACGCCACGATCAGCGCGTTGTCGCGAGGCGGGATCTGGCGGCCGAGCTGGTATTTCGCCATGGCATCGACGGCTTCGGTGAGCGTCGCGGCCGAGCCGTCGTTGAAATAGGGCGCCGTCAGCGCGACGTTGCGCAGGCTGGGGACACGGAACACGAACCGGTCCTCCTCGACCTTGGTGGTGTTGTAGAGGCCGAAATCAGGGTTGTCGGGCGAGCCGTGCGACCGGAAGTAGTCCCCGGGCATGCCAAGCACCCCGAACACCTGGAACATGTTGCCGCCGACATTTACCCCCTGGTGGCAGGAGGCGCAGCCATAGGTCTTGAACAGGCGGTAGCCTTCGAGCTCGTCGGGGCCGAGCGCCGTCTTGTCGCCGCGCAGGAACTTGTCGAACCGCGCATTGGGCGTGGTCAGGGACCGTTCGTAGACGACGATCGCATCGGTGATGGTCTGCGGCTGCATCCCCTGGGGATAGAGGCCGGCGAAGGCCTCCTTCAGGGCCTGGTCCTGCGCCAGCTTGTCGATGATGGCCGGCCAGGTCTCGCCCATCACGGTCGGATCGTGGATCGCGGCCTCGACCTGCTGCTCCGACGACGCGAACCGGCCGTCCCACATCATGCGGAAGTTCAGCGTCGAGTTGAAGATCGTCAGCGTGTTCCGCTTCCCGCCCTTGCCGCCGAGCCCCTTCGACTTGGCCAGCCCGTCGTCGCCGCCATTGTCGAGGTCATGGCAGGACGAGCAGGCGTTCTCGTTGTCCTTGGACAGCCGGACGTCGTGGAACAGGGCCTCGCCCAGATCGACCTTGCGCTGGTCCAGCTCCAGCTGGAACGGGATCGGCGCGATCGGTTCCGGCGTCTGCGCCTCGACCAGGGCTGGCCCCAGAAGCGCCAGGGCCAGGGCCGGCACGGCGGCGATCAGGAGCTGCCGCCCGATGGTCGGGGCCGAAGCCTGCCCTGTTGCGCCCCGGTGCCGAAGGTCGAGATCGCACTTCATCTTCTGCCGCCCTGACGGATTAGTGGCCACGACGTGGGTTCGTGGCTGGAATTAGTGTCCGCCGGAAGAAGATCCCCGCACTATGCGATCTGGTTATGGCCGTATCATCGCGGCGATGGACGGAGAGCCTCCGCCGCTGCGGTACCGTCAGGAACCGCGGGCCTCTGGGAACAGAGTGCAGACACCAGTCCCGAGCGTCGCGCACCACCGGCCAGGACTTGAGCGTCCCGGCCGGTCGTTGCTGAGCCGCAACCATGGGGGAGCCCTGACATGCTCGCGCGGACCGCCGAACGCAAGATGCTCGTCGTACGGGGCGTGCTGCTGACCGGATGGGCCGGGCTCATCGCCTCCCTGTTCTGGGATCCGGTCTCGATCGGCTGGACCCATGCCGGCACCTCGGTCACGGTCCAGGACGGCATGCTGGCCAGCGAGCCCTACCAGGTCGGGGCCCGGGTGTTCTGGACCATCGTCGTCCCGCTGATCCCGCTGTTCCTGATGGTGTTCGGGCACGAGGCCTGGCGGCGCATCTGCCCGCTGTCGCTGATGTCCCAGCTGCCGCGCTATCTGGGCTGGCAGCGGCAGCGCACGGTGGTGCGGCGGCGGACCGGCAAGCTCGAGCGCACGCTGGCCCTGATCCCGCGCGGCGGCTGGCTCGACCGCAATGCCTGGTACGTCCAGTTCGGCATCCTGTTCGCCGGGCTGAATGCGCGGATCCTGTTCATCAACAGCGATCGTTACGCTCTGGCGGCGGCGCTGCTCCTGGTGCTGGCCGCGGCGTTCCTCGTCGGCTTCCTCTGGGGCGGCAAGTCCTGGTGCAACTACTTCTGCCCGGCGAACATCGTCCAGAAGATCTACACCGAGCCGCGCGGGCTGCTGGAGAGCGCGCCGCACCTGCTGCGCCCGGCCGTGCCGCAATCGATGTGCCGCAGCAGCTCGCCCGGCGGCGACCGCAGCGCCTGCGTCGGCTGCGCCGCCAATTGCGGCGACATCGATCTCGAACAATCCTATTGGAGCTCGATCCTCGATCCGGCCCGGCGGCGCATCTACTACATGTTCAACGGGCTGATCATCGGCTTCTACTGGTACTTCTACCTCTATGCCGGAAGCTGGGACTATTACCTTTCGGGGATCTGGAGCCACGAGGCCGGGGCGCTCGGCCGGCTCCTCGATCCGGGCCTGTATCTCGCCGGCCAGGCGATCCCGATTCCCAAGCTGGTCGCCGTGCCGCTGGTCATGGCGGCCGCCGTCCTGGCGGCGCTGGCCCTGGGCACCGGGCTGGAGCGGGCCTATCGCTGGGTGCGGAGCCGCGGCGGCAAGGCCATCCCCGAAGCGGAGATCGTCAACCACTGCCTGAGCGTCAGCGCCTATCTGTCGATCAACATCTTCTACCTGCATGGCGGCCGGCCCAGCCTGCTGATGCTGCCCCCGGCCGCGATCCATTTCGTCGACATCCTGATCGTCTCGCTCAGCACCATGTGGCTATGGCAGTCGCTCAGCCGCTCGGCGTTCAAGTATGAGCGTGAGAAGATCTCGTCAAATTTGCTCAATCAATTGAAAAAATTGAAGATCGACTTCACCCGATACCTGGACGGCCGATCGGTCGGCGACCTCAAGCCCGACGAGATCTATATCCTGGCGAAGGTGCTGCCGGAGCTGCCGCACGACCAGAAGCTCGAGGCCTACCGCAACCTGCTGGACGACGCCATCACCGGCGGCAAGACCGGGGTGGTGTCGTCGGCCGAGCTGCTGCACGACGTGCGGCAGCAGATGGAGATCAGCGACGAGGACCATCTGCGGCTGCTGGAGGAGCCGGAGATCTCCGAGGCGGCGGTTCTCGACGGCGTCCGGACCACCACCGAGGAGCGGATGGCCTGCGTCGCCAATTATCACCAGATCATCGGCCGGTATCTGGTCGCCCATGTCGCGGCCGGCCGGACGCTGGACACGATCCGGACCGATCCGGGCATGCAGTCGACGATCAGGACCCTCCGCACCAGCCTGCAGATCACCGATGCCGAGCATCGGGACGTGATGGCGGAGCTCACCGCGCCGGGCGGCATGCTGGCCCGGCAGATGGAGTCGATCCTCGATGCCCTGGCGAGGCTGCAGGGGGCGTATTTCTGCCTGCAGGGCTCCAGCCTCCCCGAACGCTTCGCCCGGACGCTGAACGAGCTGCTGCTGGCGGCCGATGCGGACCGGCTCGGGGCGTTGTGCGAGGCCGGCCTGTCCTGCCTGCATGCCTTCGGCGACGGCAGGCTCGGCCGATGGTATGCGCAGGATCTGGCCGCCCTGGCGGGCGACGGCGTGATCGACGCGCTGTCCTGCCCGATCGCCGGGCAGGAGGCGGTCCGCTGGGGGGAGGCGCTCGGCGAAGAGATCATCGCCATCCTGCAGGGCCAGGCCGCGGCGCCCGACATCGGCGGCGAACGGCCGGCGGAGCTGCCGCGGCGGTCGTTCCGCGAGGTCATCGTCGCCGGCCTCGACCGCACCGCCAGCCTGGACCTGCTGCTGGAGCACGAGGCGCCGGTCGTCCGCGCCCTGACGCTGACCGCATTCAGCTATGTCGACGAGGCCCTGGCGCGCCGCGCCGCGCGCCGGCTCGCGGAGGTCGGGAAGGCCGACGGCCATTGGCTGCTGCGGCAGACCGTGGACATCCTGACCGGCGCCGCCGCTGCGGACGCCGGCGCGTCCGAGCCGCTGATCCACGCCGTGGTCGCGCTGCCCGACGGCACGCAAAGCCGCTCGACGCACGCGCAGCCCGTGATCACCGTGGGCCGCGGCCCGGGCAACGACATCACCATCCCCAGCCCGGTGATGTGGCCGTACCATCTGGCGCTGTCCTCGGCCCATGGCGAGGTCCGCATCCTGCGGCTCGACGGCGCCGGGATCTTCGTCGACGGCGTCGCCTGCAACGGCGAATCCTTCGTGCTTCGCCGCGACGCTCTCCTGACCTTCGGGCCGGGCGCCGGACCCAGCCTGCGGATCGACTGGCAGGACGCCGCAGAAAGCCGCTGCCTGCGGTCCTTCGATCCGGCGCTGCGGCTGGTGGCGCTGGCCCGCAGCACGGCCCTGCGGTCGCTGGGCCTCTCCGCCCTTGCCGAGATCGTCCACGACTGCCGGGTCGGGCGCTTCCGGGCCGGCGATGGGCTGCCTGCGGCGGCCGGGTCGGGCGATATGCGCTTCCTTCAGTTCGGATCGATCCGCACGTCCGAGCGCCTGTTCGAGGCCGGCGATCTGATCGATCCGGGCGATGGCACACACGAGATCGTCAGTGACTTCGCCATCGTCATGACCATCCGGCGGCCCGACCTGCTGGCGGCGGCGCCGGATGAGGCCGATCAGCCGCCGCCGGTGGCGGATCTCGTGCCGTCCCTCCGCTACGCCAGCTGATCGCCGGATCCAACCAGACCAAGAACCGACCAGACTTGGAGGCCCATGCGCATGGATACGCTGACCGAAAACATCAGAACCGAAGAACAGGGAGTCGATCTGGCGGTTCTCGTGTTCCTGGTCTTTATCTACGTCTCCGATAGCGAAAAGGACATCACGCCGCAGGAGGTGCAGCGTTTCCAGACGCTGATGAACGATCTGCACTGGACCGACAGCGAGGATATGTGCCGGGCGCTGACGACGCTGCGGTTCAACTACACGGCGACCTGGGCCGACTACGAGGCCGGAACGCTGTCGCCGGACCGCGATGCGATCGCCCGCCAACTGGCCCGGTTCGACCGGGATTTCGGCAGCGAGCGGGCGAACGCGCTGAAGGCGTCCCTCGCCGACTTCGTGCAGCGCGTTAGCCGGGGACCCTCACGGGCCGGCGTCAGGTTCGCCATCGGCGAATCGCGGGGGCGGACCGGCGCCCGGCAGGAGCTCGAGGCCCTGATGGCGCACCCGATGCCCGCCGCGGCGGCCGCGCCGCGCGAGGCCGAGATCGAGTCGAAACCGGAGCCGATGCCGGGCGGCGAGCCCTGGCCCGCGGCCCGGCTGGCGATCGGCGAGGCGCCGGTCTGGCAGGGCGGCCGAGTCAAGGTTCGCTGCATCGCCAGCATCGACGAGACGCGGGACACCAAGACCTTCACCCTGGCCGCCGACCCGCCCCGCCTGTTCAGCTACAAGCCGGGCCAGTTCGTCACGCTGGAGCTGCCGGTCGACGGCCGGACCCTGCGCCGCAGCTACACGATCTCGTCCTCGCCGTCGCGGCCCTACACCCTGTCGATCACGGTCAAGCGCGTGCCCAAGGGTCGGGCCTCGAACTGGCTGCACGACACCATGGCGCCGGGGTTCGAGCTCGAGCTGATCGGCCCGCACGGCCGCTTCACCTGCGTCGACCGGCCGGCTGCCAGGCTGCTGTTGATCGCCGGCGGCAGCGGCATCACGCCGGCGATGTCGATGCTGCGATGGCTCGCCGACACCGGCTGCGCCGCCGACATCGTGCTGATCAACAATGTCCGGACGCCGGACGACGTGATCTTCGGGCAGGAGCTGCAGCATATCAGCTCGCGGCTGGGCGATGCCCTGCGCCTCGCCGTCGTGCCGGCGCGGGTGTCCCCGGGGCAGTCCTGGAACGGCCCGACCGGCCATTTCAGCGAGGCGCTGCTGCGGCTCCTGGCGCCGGATGTCCTGGAGCGCGAGGTCTTCGTCTGCGGTCCCGGCGGCTACATGGCGATGATCAGGACGCTGCTGCAGGCGTGGGGCTTCCCCATGGCCCGCTACCACGAGGAGAGCTTCGGCGGCGCGCCGGCCTCCGCCCCCGCCCTGTTGGTGCCGAAGGCAACCGCTGCGGCCTCGACGGCCGCGGTCGCCGCCGCGCCCGTCGAGGCCAGGCTGGTCTTCCGCGACAGCAACCGGACGATCGACTGCGGCGCGGACGAGTCCATCCTCGACGCCGCCGACCGCCATGCGATCCCGGTCCAGAGTTCCTGCCGCTCCGGCGTCTGCGGCACCTGCCGGATGAGGAAGCTGAGCGGCACCGTGAGCATGGACGGCCAAGTCGCCCTGTCCGATCCGGAGATCGCGGACGGCTATTTCCTGGCCTGCATCGGCCGGCCCCGGGGGACCGTCGTCATCGACGCCTGAAGGCGGTGGAGGCGGCGGCCACCGATCGGTCGCCGCCTCACCGGGTCAGGTCGTCGATCAGGCTCTGCGGGTCGGCGGCGCTGTTGTCGCGCATCCGCCGCATGTGCTGAACGAACAGGTCGACATAGGGCAGCAGCGCGTCGGAGCCGCGGGCGTGCAGCTCGGCCTTCAGCGCCGGCAGCTGGGCGGCGATGACCTCGTCCGAATAGTCGCTGCCGGTGCTGAGCACGGTGTCGACATAGGTCTCGCGGGAGGTCTTGACGGTGTCCTCCAGCCCGTCCCGCTGATCCTCCATCTCCCCGATCCGCGCGGTGGCGTCGGTGATGGCCTTGCGGATCTGCGGATCCTGGCGCCGACCTTGCAGCTGCCGCAGCGCCGGCCGGGCCACGCCCTCGATCGCCCTCTGCACCGCCAGCAGCCGCTGATGGTCGACGCGCAGCTTGTTGCCGAGCAGGGCGCCGACATTGATCAGCAGCCGGACGGTCCGGTCCCGCGCGTCGTTGCGGTCGACCAGCGCCTCGCGGATCGACCGGCCGGCGTCGCGCAGCTGGGCGCGGACCGTCTCGTCGCCTGCCTCGTCGGCGAGGCGGTCGAGGGTGCCGAGCGCGGCGTCCTCGCGGCGCGCGGTCGACGGGGCCTCGCCGGAGGACGGCATCGCCTCCCAGGCCTTTTCGATCTCGTCCAGCTTCTCGGGCGAGGTCACCACCGGCGCCGCGACCACCAGGCGGAAGCCCAGCTGCCGGCTTTCCGTGGCCGTGGCGGCGCCGGCGGCGTAATAGGGCATCTCGACCCGCATCCCGGTCCGGATCTGGCTCAGCGGCGTGTTGTAGTCGCCGCCGCGCGCGATGAAGCCGCCGGCCTGGCCGTGCAGCCGGCCGCGCCGGTTCAGCCGGAAGGATTCGAGCATCATCTCCGCGGCATTGCCGAGGATGTCGTACAGGCCGAGCGGGTTGGGCTTGAGCAGCCCGACGGGGTGCAGCCGGCCCTCGGCCGAGCCGGTGCCCTGGTACCAGACGTAGTCGGCGGCGCCCTCCGGCATCGGGAACCGGGCCGCCAGGAAATTCTCGGAGGACACGGCCATGCCGCCGCGGGCGGCGTATTCCCACTCGTCCTCGGTCGGCAGGCGCAGGAAGCCGGGCGTGCCCGATTCCGCCGGCAGCGCGTCGCGGGCATGGGCCAGCAGCCACTGCGAATAGCGGTTGGCGAAGCCGACCACGTCGAACCAGGAGATCTCGGTCTGCGGCACGCGCTGCCGCATCCCCGGATTCGGGCAGGCATCGCCGGACAGCACGGCCCACTGGGCGCGCGTGACCTCGTATTTGCCGATCAGGAAATAGCGGGTGCCGGGGACGGTGGGGTCGCCGAAAGCGCCGGCGATCACGTCGAACCGCCGGTCGCTGAAGAAGCCGAGCTCGGGCTGGGCGTCGCCGAACTGGACCCGGACGTCGTCGAGCACCCCGGTCGAGGGCAAGGCGACGCGGCGGAACGCCATGGCGCCGCCGCAGGGCATCGGCAGCACCACGTCGCCCTCCGCCGGGGCGGGGTTGTAGGCCTCCGCCGGCCAGGGGGCATCGTCGGCGATGGCCGGGCGCGCGGCGGACAGCAGCGCCACGCCGATCAGCAGTCCCCAGAAGCGCATGACCGGGCGCTCAGCCATCGCGCAACTCCTTGGAGACTTCGATGCGGGCCGCCAGCAGGCCGCCCCAGCTGGCCGACAGCAGCGCCGCCGCCATCGTCGCCGCCGCGGCCACGGCGAGGTGGATGGGCAGCAGCCGGCAGATGCGCTCGCCGGGCAGGAGGCCGGTGGCGAACACGGTGTTGAGCACGGTGGCGGCCCCCTGGAACACCACGCCACCGAGGACCAGGCCGAGCAGCGCGATCAGGACGGCCTGGGTGACCGGGAAGGCGACCAGGGCGCGGGTCGGCAGGCCGATCAGCCGCAGCAGGGCGAGGTCGCGCCGCTTGCGCTCGACATGGCTGCGCAGCCCGGCCGCCAGCGAGATCAGGTAGCCGAAGCCGCCGCAGCCGGCGATCAGCCAGAAGGCGATGCCGAGATTGCGGTCGAGCGACTGCATCTGGGCGATGTCGGCCGATGCCGTGCGGACCGCGATGTCCTGGCGCCGGAACGCCTCCTCCAGCCCGGCCACGTCGTAGATCGAGCGGGCATAGAGGCGGAACCGGGCGAAGTTGCGCTCGGCCTGCGGCCGCGGCGCCCCGGGCCAGCCCCGGTCGTCGACGGCGAAGCCGTCCCGCCAGTCCTCGGTGGCGACCAGGAGGTCGAGCGACGCCAGTATCGCCTCGCCCGGCGAGACCGGCTGGTCGGTGATGCCGGAGACGGTGAGCGGGATGCGCTGCGCCTCCAGCACGCCGTCGCGCTGGCGGGTGATCTCGGCCACCAGCCGGCCGCCCTGGGCGACGCCCAGGGACTCGGCCAGCCGGCGGGTCAGCACCACCGCGGCGCCGGATGGGGGCTCGGCCGCGCCGAGCATCGGGTCGCCCGGCCCGGTCGGCAGCAGCGGCGTGCCGGACAGGGTGCGGCCGCCCGCCTCGCTGCGCAGCCGGGTGACGCTGGCGGCGATCGCCCGGGTCGCCGGGGTGACGAAGGCGACGTCCGGCCGGGCGGCGAGCTCGGTGAAGAAGGCGTCGACGAAGCGGCCGCTGCCGGCGGGGACGATCTCGCGGTTGCGGGGATCCTCGATCAGCCGCTGGGCCAGGGTGTCGATCAGGCCGAAGCGCAGCCCGAACAGGACCAGGAGCGGGGCCAGGACGGCCGCCAGCCCGAGCACCTGGCACAGGGCGATGCGCCAGTCATGGCCGAAATCCCGGGTGGCGAGGCGTGCCGCCATGGCAATGCGTCCGGTCATCGGCTCAGGTCCAGAAATAGGCGCGCACGACGTCGTCCTCACGGCGCAGGGCATGGCCGATGATCCGCCGCCCGCTGGCCTGCGTGCGCGACCAGTCATGCGAGGCGATGACGGCGGTGGTCCGGAAGCGCTCGACCGTCTCGACCAGCAGGGCGAAGACCCGGTCGGCCGTCGGCGGATCGAGCGAGGCGGTGGGTTCGTCGGCCAGCAGGACGTCCGGCCGATGGGCCAGGGCGCGGGCGATGGCGACCCGCTGCCGCTCGCCGACCGACAGCCGGTCCGGCCTGAGGCCGAGCAGCCGGCTGAGGCCCAGCCGGTCGGCCAGCTCGTGGACATGGCCGGAATCGTAGCGCCCGGCCAGGCGGGCGGTCAGGGCGATGTTCTCGACCACCGAGAGATAGGGCAGCAGGCCGCCGGTCTGCAGCACATAGCCGATGCTGCTGGCCCGGACGGCCGCGAGCGCATCCTGCCGCCGCCGGCGCCACAACGCGGCGAGATCCAGCGGCGAGCGGCCGAGCGCCGCCAGCTCGAAGGTCTCCGCCCGGTCCGGCGCCAGCGTTCCCGCCAGCAGGTCGAGCAGGGTCGACTTGCCGGAGCCGGACTGGCCGTTGAGGAACAGGATCTCGCTGCGCGGCACCACCAGGTTGCTGACATTCAGCTCGAACCCGGCTTTGCGGGTGCCGCGCCGCAGCACCACGTTGCGCAGCGTGTAGACGGGGGCGGGGCCGATCATGGCAGCGCATCGAGCGGCATCGGATAGACCGCGTCGCCGCCGCTGCGCTGCCCGTCGAGCGCGATCCACAGGTCGGTGTTGTCGTAGATCTGCTGGTACAGGGTCACCTTGGCCTGCAGGTCGTCCAGGAACTGGCGCTGCTGGCCGAAGCTCCAGGACAGCCAGTCGTCCTCGGTCAGCTCCATGATCCGGCTGCGATAGGGCAGGCCCTCGAGGTATTCGCCGATCAGGCCGAGATCGGCCAGGTGCCGCGCCTCCTCCCGGCCGACGCCCTCCGGCCGCCGGGCCATGGTGGCGGCGGCGCTGCGCAGCTGGCGGAAGAAGTCGTTCGGCGCCACCCGCGTCGCCTCGCCGGCATCGACGATGGCGCCGAGCGTCGTCTGCAGGTCCGACAGCTGGTTCTTGGTGATCAGGACGCGCACGTCGAGCGCCTTGCGGGCCGGGTTGGCGATGTCGCGGTCCGAGATCCAGGACGAGAACAGGCGGGGGACCTGACCGCCTTCCTTCTGGCCGAGATAGGCGAGCTGCATGGCGCGCCCGACCAGGCCGGTGCGGGCCAGCGCCTCCCGGCTCGGATCGTCGGCCTTGGTGTCGGCAGGGGCGGCGGCAGGCGCATCCGCCGCGGCCGCCACCTGGCCGTCCGCGGCCGACTGCATCTGGCCGAGCATGATCCCGGCAATCCGGTCGATCACCGACCCGAAGGTGCCGAGATCGCCCCGCTCGATCGGGAAGTACAGGCTGCCGACATTGGGATAGTCGGACAGCGGCTGATAGGCCTCCTCGGCGGCGGCGTGGTCGTCCTTGCCGGCCGCGGTCTTCAGGTGGATGACCAGCACCGCGGCGCCCTTCGACTGGGCCAGCAGCCGCAACTGGTCGGGGTCGAGATGGGTGGCGGAATAGGGGTCGTTGGCCCGGCGCGGGCTGGCATCGGTGATCAGGACGATCAGCCGCCCGGCCACGCCGGTCCAGTCGATGTCGTCCAGCGCGGCCTTGACCCCGGCGAAGGAATCCTCGCGGAAGTCGCGGTTGTCGGCGTGCGAGACCTTGGCCGTGTCGAAGCGGTCGAGGAAGCCCTTCGGGTCGAGTCCGTCGGACAGGGTGGCGAAGACCTTGGCGACGTATTCGTCCGGACGGCCGTCCTCGAGCACGTCGCGGAACCCGACCAGGCCGAGGCTCAGCCTGTCGCCCTCCTCGGCATGCAGCTTCTCGATCAGGCTGCGGATGGTCTCGCGCGTCCGCGCCACATAGGGATCCATCGACACGGTGGTGTCGACGACGAAGACGACGCCGGCGCGGTAGCCGGCCATCACCTGCGCCGCGCTGCCCGGGTCGGTCGCCTGCGGCGGCGGATCGGCCGATTCCTGCAGCGAGGTCGCCGCCACCTGCAGGGCCAGGCCGGGGAAGCCCTTGGCGAAATAGCCGTCGGTCCAGTTCAGGATCGGCAGCAGGTAGAAGTCCTTGGCCGGATCGACCCAGGTCGAAGGCTCGAGCGCCGCGATCGGGCTGTCCGGCGGCAGCGTCCCGGAAACGGCGGCCTGGCGCAGCGTGCCAGCCTGCGCGTCGGCATCCGGGGCCTCCATGATCGACAGCAGCGGCGCGGAATCCTTGAAGAACAGGGCGCGGTCGCGGTTGACCGGGTTGGTGAAGTTGACCACCAGGGTCTGCTTCCAGTCGATCGCCTCGGCCTCGGGAAGCCAGCCCAGCGTCTGGCCGCCGGTGGTGGCCCCGACCTCGAGCCAGTTGCCACCCTCGCCTGCCGTCCGGGCATAGACGAAGACCATGGTCAGCGGCGGGATCTCGGCCTCGGCCGGCGGCCCGCCCAGGGCCTGGGACGGCCGCGCGCCGGGACGGGTCAGGACTCGCTGCCACAGGCTGGTCGTGCCTTCCATCAGCAGCGGCTTGCGGGCGCCGGCTGGAGGCGCCGGATCCTGGGCGAAGGCCGGGGTGCCGAAGGCGGCCAGCCAGGCCAGGGCCAGCAGGGCGGCGAGGCGGAGCCGGAAGGCGGGTGTCGTCATCGCGTTGATTCCGCGTTGTCGAGGGCCTGCAGCCGGGCGCGGGCGATGCCGATGCCGCGCTGCAGGGCCAAGGCGTAGAACTCCCGCGCCTTGGCGGGGTTGGGGGCGCTGAACGGGTTCGGGCCGGTGCTCCGGGCCTGCGGGTCGTAGAACTGCGCGAGGCCGAAGGCGGCATCGCCGCTGCCGCGCCGCGACGCCTCCTCCCACAGCACCAGCGCCGTGTCGGCATCGCGCTGCTCGGTCAGGAAGCGCTGGCCGGCGGCGAAGATCTCGGCCGGCGCCAGCGCCAGGATCCGCGGCAGCTGCCGGCGGTCGAGCTCCTGCGCCGCGGCTGCCGGCGGCGCCGCGACCGGTGATGCCGACATCGGCGGTGCCGGCGCGGGCGCCGCCGGTGGCGTGTCCGAACTGGACCACCACCATCCGCCTCCAACGGCTGCCACGGCCAGCAGCAGGGCGGCGCCCTGGACCGGCCGCGACCGCAGCAGCGCGGTCCAGCGGGACCGGCCGGGCTCCGGCTCGTCGACCAGGCTGCGCATCGATTGCGGCCGGTCGCGCGGATCGGGAGCCAGCATGCGGGTGATCTGGGTGGTGAGGCCGGGCGGCACGCCGTCCAGGTCGGGGGTGGTCTTGCGGGCCTCGACCGTGGCCATCATGGTCTTGCCCATCTCCAGCGGCCGGCCGCGCGCGGCGGCGGCGAGGACGAGGCCCAGGCTGTAGATGTCGGACCGCCCGTCGACCTGGGCGCCGAACAGGCCAATCTGCTCCGGCGACGCCCAGGAGAGCTTGCCGGCGAAGCGGCTGCCCACCAGGGTCCGCATGCTGGGGTCGGCGAAGCGGGCGATGCCGAAATCGATCAGCTTCGCCTGCTCCAGCCGGCCGTGCTCGAGGATCACGTTGTCGGGCGACAGATCGCGGTGATAGATGCCCTTGTCATGCGCCTCGGCCAGCCCGGCGGCCAGCCGGTCGCGCAGCTGCGCGATCTCGTGCAGTGCCAGCGGGCCTTGGCGCAGCCGGTCGCGCAGCGACGGGCCGTCGACATACTCCATCACCAGGTGCAGCCGGCCGGTGGCGTCGCGGAACAGCCCGTCATAGCTGACGATCGCCGCGTGCCGGATCTTGCGCAGGGCCTCGGCCTCGCGCAGGAACAGGTTGACGATCGACTCGTCGCCGACCAGGTCGGGCCGGATGATCTTGATCGCGTGCAGCGTCCGCTGGTCGCAATGCTCGGCCTGGTAGATCTCGCCCATGCCGCCGCGGCCGATCAGCCGGGTGATGCGGTAGGTGTGCAGGACCACCGTGCCCGGCGCCAGCGACGGGCCGGCTTCGGCCGCCGCGGCCGGGTCGTTCGGCGCGGCCGAGGCGCTCGGCGCGGTCGGCACGCTCGGTGCGGCCGAGGCGCTCGGTGCGGCCGGGGCGACGAGGCGCGTCTCCTCGGCCGACGGCGCCTCGGCGGCACGGATCGGGTCGGTGGTCATGGCCTCGGCTACCAGACCGGCGGAAACTCACTGACGACCAGGACGGCCGGCACCGGCCGGTCGGGCGCCTCGACCGACGCGACCCAGACGGCGTAGCGGCCATTTCCGGGAGAGGTCAGGGTCATGGCCGGGTTGACGCCCCCCGCCTCACTGTCGTCGGTGCACAGCCACTGTCCCGCGGGCGTGTGGACCACCAGGGCGGTGTCCGTGCCCGCCGCCACGTAGAAATTCACCGGGCCGTGGACGTCCTCGAGATCGATGGTGGCATCGGGGCGTTCCGGCGTGATGTTGCCGACGCAGTCGCCGGCCAGGCCGACGACCGAAGCGCGCCCGCCGGCCAGGACTCCGATCGGCAGGGGATCGGTCCGGAACGCTCCGGTCAGGGTGGCGGCCAGGTAGTACGGCCGGGCGGTCGGGTCTGGCGGTGTCGCCGCAGCGGGTGCGGTCTGCTGGGCGATCGAGGCCGGTGTCGTCAATAACAGGAAGAAAAGAACCGCAAAGGCGTGTTTTGCGATTGGCATAATTGCCTCCAGTTCGGGGCTGTTCTCCAGAAATATGCGTCGTTATCTGGAAGCGGGCCAGAATTGATCGGCCTTTCGCCCGGATACGATCATGTCATTTCCGCATGCTCTGCTGCGGCCATGCCGGGATCAGGATGCAGGGCTTCTGCGACCCCCATGCCGCAACCTTCGAGAAGGCGCTGCCGATGTCTCCGTTCAAGTCGCCGATGATCGTGCTCGGTCTGGGCTTGCTCTGCGCCGCCTGCGCCGACCGCCTGCCGGACGCGAAGCCGTTCTCCCGCTTCGGCAAGGGGCCCGAGGCCGCGGGCAGCGTGCCGGCGACGCCCGTCGCCGTCACCACGCTGCCGATCGAGGTCATCGCCCGCAAGGCGCAGTCGTCGCGGGTCACGCTCGACCGCGCGATGGACACGATGCAGCAGCGGCTCAGCTACCTGAAGAAGCTGGTGATCGAGGCCAGGGCCAATCTCGGCCAGAACGGCACCCAGGCGCAGTATGCGGCGCTGCGGCAGGCGGAAAACCAGGTCCGGCGCGGCATGGTCCGCGCCCGGATCTCCACCGGCGACCAGACCGCCGGCTGGACCGAGCAGGCGTCGACGATCAACGATCTCAGCGGCCTGATCGTCTCGGTCTCCGGCCTGGTCAACACCATCGGCGACGGGCAGCCGGTTCCGGCGACCCAGACCGGTGAAGCGCAGCCGTCCGAGGTGGGCGGGACCGGCGTGTTCGAGCCGGCGCAGGCCCTTCCCATCGCCGCGCCCGCCGCCCCTCCGGCCGGTCCGGCACCCGGGGCAAGCTGAGCCTCGGCTCGGTTCTGGAGAAGGATGGAGGGCGGCCCGGATTCGGGCCGCCCTTTCAGTTCCGGACGACGGCGGCGAGCATCGACTTCAGCGCCTGCCCGGCCTGCAGGAAGGGCATCGGGTCGACCGCCTCCTCCGCGCGCCGGATCTCGTAATGCAGGTGCGGGCCGGTCGACACGCCGGTCGAGCCGAGCTGCCCGATCACCGTGGCCGCCGTCACCTCCTGCCCCGCCTCGACCGCGATCGACTGCATGTGCCCGTAGCGCGTGACCAGGCCGTCGGCGTGCTGGATCTCCACCATGTTGCCATAGCCGCCGGCCGGCCCGGCCCGCAGCACGCGGCCGTCGGCGGTGGCGTAGATCGGGGTTCCCGCCGGCGCCACCAGGTCCAGCCCGGCATGCAGGGTGGGAACGCCGGTCACCGGATGGACCCGCAGGCCGAAGGGGCTGGACAGCCGCAGGGGCACGCGCAGCGGCACCGCGAGGGGCAAGCCGGGCAGGCGGGCGGCCAGCGCCCGGGCCTGCGCGTCGATCGCGGCGGAAGAGAACGGGCGGATCGCGGCGGCGTGATCCCCCGCGACCGGCGGCAGGCCGAGCTGCCGCAATGTGCGGTCGAGCGCCCGCGCGGTCGGGGCGAAGCGGCGGTCGGCCGCGGCCAGATCGGCCTCGTCCGTCGCGGCCTGCCCGCTGTCCTGGGATGGCGTCTGCGCGACCTCGCGCTGCGGCGTCGGTTCGGAGGCATCCCGGAAGACGGCGAGGCCGAGCACGGCGGTGAAGGACAAAGCGAGGGCCGCCGCGGCGCTGACGGCTACGGGCCGGATGCGGGACGGCGGTCGGGGATGGGCCGGCGCAGGGATCTCCGCCGGTTGCGCCGGTGTCGGCAGCCGGTCGGGCAGCGCCAGCACCACCGCTCCGCTGCCGTGCCGGCCGGCCGCCTCGGCGCGCTGCACCAGCAGCCGGGCGGCGGCGTCCGGCGGCAGCCTTTCGAGCAGCAGCGCGGTCCCGTCGACGATGTCGGCGATGGCCGGGGCGGCGAGGATGATGCGATCGTCGGCGTCGAGCCGGATGCGGACCGGCTCGGCATGCGCCTTCGTGGCGATGGGGGCGAGGCCGGCGCGGCCCAGGCGATGGGCGCTGCCGCCGCCCAGCCGCAGGCACAGCAGATGCGGCGGCCGCAGCAGCGCGATCGCCGCCGAAACGTCGGTCTTCCGCCGCACGATGCGCGCCAGCAGCGCTTCGTCAGCCGCGCCATCGAGCGCGGCGAGAGCCTCGACCAGGCCTCGAGCGCCGCGGCGGGATCGCGGATCCCCCCCGGCCGCGACCACGGCCCAGAGTCCGAGCTCGGGGCGGCAGAGGCACGCGGCACCGGCAGTGCCGGCGACGGTGCCGGATGGCGCGGCCTCGACGAGATCCCGCGGCATCAGTCGAGAGCCGCGGCGGGCGCCGCGGCATCGGCCGGCATGCTGCCGGCGGTGTCGACGAAGCGGCGGATGGCGTCGTCGAGCAGCGGGGCGCCCTGCAGCTCCACGCCGTCGAGCCAGGCATAGCGGCGGTCGATGGCGGTCCACAGCCGCAGGCCTCCGAGCTTCCGGGCCAGGGCCGCGAGGGCCGCGTCGTCGCCCCGGCCGCGGTCGAACAGCGTCGCCCGGCGGGCGGCGACGGCGAGGCGCAGCAGCGGCCCGGGCGATCGGGTCAGCGCGGCGAGGAGGCGCGTCGCCGTCTCCGGATCGGCGGCAGGGGTCAGTTCGAGCTCGTCCTGCAGCCCGTCCCAGGCGCGGGCCGCATCGTCGAGATAGAGCGCCAGCACCGACGCCGTCAGGTCGCCGCCGGCCGACGGTGCCGCGCCGAGCACCCAGTCGTCGGAGCCCAGGGAGGCGGAGAGATCCATCAGCGCCGGCACGACCACCCGGTGGAAGCCGTCGGCGGTGAGCAGTCCGGGGATCGGCGCGGCGAGCGAGGCGCCCGACCGGCGCCGCACCGCCCAGCTGTCCGCCCCGAGCACGAGGTCGGCGCGGAACGGCGGCAGGCTCTGGGCCGCGTCCGAAGTGCGGATTGCCGCATAGGCCCGGGCCGACAGCGGCTCGCCGCGCAGGCGGTCGCGGATCCGCTCCACCACCGCCATGTCCAGCGACGGGGCGAGGCGCGGTTCGGCGGCGAGGGCGCGGTCGAGCTGCACGAGCAGGGCCTGGCGCATCTGATCCGAGGCGGTCAGCGACCAGTCGGTCGACGCCCAGAGCCGGATCAACCCGTCCTGCCGCGGGCCGGTGCCGCCGATGGCCAGCGCCGCCTTCAGCCCGTCGAAGGCGAGGTCCGAGGCGACGTCCGGCCGGTCGATGCGGGCCAGGATTCGCTGCGCCAGGCGGCGCAGGAACGCATCCCGCAGCAGCTCGCGGTCGAGCCCGGCGGTCGCGGCGGCGAGGTCCTCCAGCGGCGCGGCGTTCAGGCTCAGCCGCCGCCACCAGGGCAGGGGGGCGAGGTCCGCCAGGGGCGAGGCGGCCAGCGCATCGAGGGCGGGCAGCGCCGCCGCTGGCTCGTCCGGTGCCGCGTCAGGGGCGGGCGTCGCCGCCTGCGCAGTCTCGATCGCGGCGCGCGCCCGGTCGGCGACGCGATGGTTCGAGACGTGGATCGCCGCCAGGCCGGCCAGCAGGGCCGCGGCCAGGATGCAGCCCGCGATGCGGGCCAGGCGGCGGGGGGTATTCACGGCCCGCGGTCACACCGGCGCCAGCTTCGGCGACGACGGCGGCGTCGGCAATTCGGGGACGGGCGGCGGCAGCCCCGCCGCGGTCAGGGCCTGGATCAGCGCCGGGGTGGGCGGGGCCGGAAGCGCCGGCGGCATCGAGACGATGGCGCCGGCACGGGGGGGCCTGGCCATCATGCCGATCGTGGTGCCGATCATGGCGATGCCGGTGGCGCTGATCTCGATGATCTGCGGGCCGGTCACCCCCGTCACCACGAAGCGGATCTTGTCGGGGGTGACCTCGATGCGGCTGGTTCCGGGCGTCGCCGCGGCCTGCCCCGGCGCCATCGCGGTGGGGGACGAGGTCAGGACGTACTGCGTCTTGACGTCGATGGAATAGACGTCGCCGACCTCGACATTGTGGTCTTTCTGCGCCTTGAGATAGACCTCCTCCTGCCCCCGCTTGTCCTCGAAGCGCAGCTCGTTATAGGCATTGACCGCGCCACGGTCGGTGTGGGTCCGGAAGGTCGAGCGCGTCTTGCCCGCCGGCAGGGTCTCGGGCGGATCGTTGGTGGCGTTGTAGACGACCCCGGTCACCAGCGGCCAGTCCGGGTTGCCGTGGATGAAGTCGACCACGACCTCCTGGCCGATCCGCGGGATGATCAGGCCGCCGAAGCCCTTGCCGGCCCAGCTCTGGGCCACCCGGATCCAGCAGGAGCTGTTGTCGTCCTTGTTGCCCTCGCGGTCCCAGAAGAACTGGACCTTGATGCGGCCGAGCTTGTCGGTGGTGATCGTGTCGGCCTTGGGGCCGACGACGACGGCGGTCTGCGGCCCCTGGATCACCGGCGCCGGCGTGCGGCGCTGCGGGCGGTACTGGGTGGTCGCGGGAATGATCTCGACCATGCTGCGGTAGAGGAAGCGGTCGCCCTTCGCGTCGACGGCGTTCTCCCCGGCACCGCCGACCTCTCCGACCTCGCCGACGACTGTGAACTCGTTGCCCACCGCCAGAAACTTCTCGGTGGGCTTGGGGCGGGAATCGACGTCGCCGTAGTAGAACGGGTTCGCCGCCGTGAAGATCGATCCGGTCGTGATCTGCCGCGCCGTGCTCTCGACCCGCGCCCGATAGGCGTTGCAGCCCAGCTCCTCGGCCCGGATCGCGGCGTAGAAATCGCCGTCCTTCTTCTCGATGTAGCGGCCCGGATAGAGGAAGGTCTCCTGCATCGGCGAGGCGCCCACGGCCGTCGTCGTCTTCACCGCTGTCACCGGCGCGACCGGCGCGCCGCCGGGACGCCGGGAGGCGCCGCCGGCCAGGGTCTTGCGTGGCGGGATGCCGCCGACCTTCACGGACGGGACTCGTGCCACGGCCTCGAGATTCGCCCTCGGCTGCTCGTGGTCGTAGTCGTTGAGGACGACCTTGTCCGGCTGCATCGACACCACCTCCTCCCAGCGCAGGATCAGGTCCTCCTGGTGCAGGTTCCGGGCCGGCCGCAGGTTGTGGTGGGTCTCCACCACCTGCGGCGTGCAGGCCTTGTGGCTCGAGGCGTCGTCGACCAGCACCAGATCGTGCCGGTTCTCCGTATGCTCGAAGTAATAGTAGATGCCGTCCTGCTCCATCAGCCGGCTGACGAAAGCCAGGTCGGTCTCGTCGTACTGGACGCAATAGGGGCGTCGCGGAAGCCGCCCGGTGGGCCGGCCCTTGAAGTTGCCTTTATGCTCCCGGAAAATCTGGGTGATGATCTCGAGGCTGGTCTTGTTCTGGAAGATCCGGCTGTTGCGACGATAGTCGAGCAGCGACAGCCAGGGCCGCACCTCCGCCACGTAGTTGAGGCGCTCGGTGTCGTCCAGGCCGAGATACTGGAACCGGGTGACGATGCCGTGGAAGTAGCGCGTCGCCGTGCCCTTGAGCTTGAGGCCGACGGTCAGGCTCTGGCCGGGGACCTTGGCGAAGGTCTGGATCGGGTCGGGGCTGGCGAGCGTCACCTCGTAGAGGAAAGGCTCGCCCAGTCGCTCGGTGCCTCTGAGCCGCCGGAGATAGACCTCGTTCAGCTGGAATGCGGCCGAGGTCACCGCCGCGAAGCGGTTGTGCGTCAGCAGGCTTTCGATCGTCGACAGGGGCATGATGGTTCCGCCGGGCTCGCCTAGTCGCTGGGCTGCAGGGATGCGGCCGGGAGGCCGCCGTCGAACTGGTAGTGGAAGGCCTCGTCCCGGACGCCGATGTGCAGCGCGCCGACCGACCGGCCGTCCCGCTGCTCGGCCAGGATGTGCCGGCTGACCGCCGGCAGCAGCGTGCTGGTCAGGATGGCGTCGACCATGCGCCCGCCGCTGTCGACCTGGCGGGCGCGCCGGGCAATCAGCTCGGCCACGGCGTCGTCGCAGGTCAGCGGCACCTTGTGCGCCTGCATCATCCGGTCGGCGATGCGCTCCAGCCGCAGGCGCACGATGCGGTCCAGCATGCCGTCGCTCAGCGCGTAATAGGGCACCAGCGTCATGCGGCCCAGCAGGGCCGGCGGGAAGACCTCGCGCAGCGGGCGGTGCAGCGCGCTCTCCAGCACCTCCGGCTCCGGCCGCGCCTCGGCGGCGCACAGCCTGGCGATCGCCTCGCCGCCGACATTCGAGGTCAGCAGGATCAACGTGTTGCGGAAGTCGATCTTGCGGCCCTCGCCATCCTCCATCACGCCCTTGTCGAAGACCTGGAAGAAGATCTCGTGGACGTCCGGATGCGCCTTCTCGATCTCGTCGAGCAGGATCACCGCATGCGGCCGTCGGCGCACCGCCTCGGTCAGCACGCCGCCCTGACCGTAGCCGACATAGCCGGGCGGGGCGCCCTTGAGCGACGAGACCGTGTGCGCCTCCTGGAACTCGCTCATGTTGATGGTGATCAGGTTGCTCTCGCCGCCCAGCAGGGTCTCGGCCAGCGCCAGCGCCGTCTCGGTCTTGCCGACGCCGGACGGGCCGCACAGCAGGAAGACGCCGATCGGCTTGGCGGGATCGTCCAGGCCGGCGCGGCTGGTCTGCACCCGCTGGGCGATCGCCTCCATGGCGTGGTCCTGGCCGACGACGCGCCGGCCCAGGGCCTCGGCGAGGGACAGCAGGGTGGTGGCCTCGTCCTTCAGCAGGCGGCCGACCGGGATGCCGGTCCAGTCCTGCACCACGGCCGCCACCGCGTTGCGGTCGACCCGGTCGAGCACCAGCGGCGCCTCTTCCTGGATCTCGCGCCATTCGCCGTCGAGCCGGCGCAGCTCGGCCGGATCGGCGTCGCCGTCGGCGCGCAGCGCGGCGCGGGCCCGCTGGATCTCCTCGACCAGGCTGCGCTCGGCCTGCCAGCGGACGTCGAGCCGCGCCGCCTCCTGCTTCGCCTCTTCAAGCGCCTGTTCCGCCTCCGCCCGGCGCTCGCCGACATCGCCGCCATCGGCCTCCTCGCGGCCGAGCATCTCCAGCTCCAGCGTCAGGGCGTCGATCCGCTGCCGCTCATGCTCCAGCCGGTCGGGGCGGGCGTGGCGGCTGACGGCGACCCGGGCGCAGGCGGTGTCCAGCAGGCTCAGCGACTTGTCCGGCAGCTGGCGGGCGGGGATGTAGCGCCGCGACAGCGCCACCGCGGCCTCCACCGCCTCGTCCAGGATCTCGACGCCGTGATGCGCCTCCAGCGTCCGCACCATGCGGCGCATCATGGTGACGGCCTTCGGCTCGTCCGGCTCGGCCACCGGGATGGCCTGGAAGCGCCGGCTCAGCGCCGGGTCCTTCTCGATGTAGCGCTTGTACTCGGCCCAGGTGGTGGCGCCGATGGTCCGCAGTGTGCCGCGGGCCAAAGCGGGCTTCAGCATGTTGGCGGCGTCGCCGGTGCCTTCCTGGCCGCCGGCGCCGATCAGCGTGTGCGCCTCGTCGATGAACATGATCACCGGATGCGGCGCCGCCTGGACCTCGGCGATGACGTCGCGCAGGCGCTGCTCGAACTCGCCCTTCACCCCGGCGCCGGCCTGCAGCAGGCCGAGATCGAGCGCGTGCAGGGCGACGTCGCGCAGCGGCGCCGGCACCTCGCCGGCGACGATGCGCAGGGCCAGGCCCTCGACGATGGCGGTCTTGCCGACGCCGGCCTCGCCGGTCAGGATCGGGTTGTTCTGCCGCCGCCGCATCAGCACGTCGATGATCTGCCGGATCTCGGGGTCGCGGCCGATCACCGGGTCGAGCTTGCCGGCCCTGGCGCTCGCGGTCAGGTCCACGGTGTAGCGCGCCAGGGCGCCGCCGCGACTGCCCGGCGCAGACGAGGGCGAGGTTCCGTCCGCCGTCTCCAGCGGCGCCTGCGCGGCCGTGGCCTCGGGCGAGCCGCGGGTGATGGCCTCGAAGCCGTCGCGCAGCCGGTCCAGCGCCAGCTTGCCGAATTCGGGCGAGATCGCGAGCAGGACCTGGCTGAGCGGGCGGCTCGACAGGCAGCCATAGAGCAGATGGCCGGAGCGGATGCGGTCGTCGCCGAAGGCCAGGGTCGCGACCAGCCAGGCCTCCTGGGTCGCGTCCTCGATATGCTGCGACAGGTCGGAGACGGCGGTGGCGCCCCGCGGCAGCTTGTCGAGCGCCCGGGTCAGGTCGCGGGCGAGGATGCCCGGATCGACGCCGAAGCTGCGCAGGATCCGCCCGAAATCGGAATCGGCGACCTCGTTCAACTGGTGCAGCCAGTGGACCAGCTCGACATAGGCGTTGCCGCGCAGCTTGCAGAACGCCGTGGCGCTCTCGATCGCGGCGTAGCAGGGCGCGTTCAGCTTGCTGAACAGGTTCCGGCGGCTGATGCCCGTCATCACGGACTCCACGAGGCTGTTTCAGGGGTTGCCGCGTCCGTCGGGCCGGGACGGGGCGGGGTCGTCGTCAGGTCGTCGGCGTGGCGGCGCGATCTGCGCTTGCCCATCCAGCCGGTCCAGCCCAGCCGGCCGCTGCGGCCCAGCCGGACCGCCGGCACCTCGTCGCGGCGCAGGACCAGGTTGACCTCCCAGTCCAGCTCGTCGCCGAGGTAGTTGCGGACGGTCTGGGCCATCTTGTCGAGGCCGGGGGCGCCGGGCAGCAGCCGCTCGTACTGGGCCAGCTCCAGCGGGCCGATGACGATGCGGAACCGATGATGATAGACCCGGATCCGGGCGCCGGCGGTGGCGGTGCTGCCCAGCGTGCCGGTGCCCGGGTCGCGGCCGAGGAGGCACAGCGCGTCGCGCGGCAGCTGCACCCATTTCGGCACGAATTCGCGGATCTCGACCGGCGCCGCGAAGAAGCTGGCCAGGATCGCGCCCAGCCCCTCGGCATTGCGGGTGTGCGAGGCGAGCCGCCCGGTGAAATGGACCTTGGCCAGGTCGGGCATGGCGTCCCGGTCCTGCAGCGACTCCATGCCGAGGCCGGCGAGGGCGCCGAGCTGCAGGGCAAAGCGGTCCTGCTGCGGCCGGTCGTGGCTCACCGTCGGCTCGCTCTCCGCCCAGGCGCGGAAGAACAGCGAGGCCATGCGGTGATGGAAGATGTCGGCGAAGCGGACCAGCGTCTCGTCGCCGGCGTTGTGCTGCCGCATCTGGGCGTATTCGGTCAGGTGCAGCGGCAGCGGGCCGTTCGATCCGAACAGCCCGAAGACATAGGTGGCGAGCCGGGCGGGGCCGTCCTCCTCCTCGGGCTCGGTCAGCCCCGCGATCGGCCGGGTCGGGAAGGCCAGGGCCGGCTGCTGCCCGATCCGCACCGGGTCCGATCCCGGCCGGCTCGATTCCCCCAGCCGCGGGCGATCCGGGCTGAGGGCATCGATCCGCCGCAGCGTCTGGAAGACGTCGAAGTCGTGTGGCTCGGCCGCGACCGCGCCGAAGAAGCTGTTGAGGGCGTCCGGCATCAGACCACCGCCCGGCGGCCGATCATCGGCGGCCATCGCATCACCTCCCCGCGCTGCAGGGTCGACAGCACCATCTCGGTGAAGCCGTTGATCGAGACGTACTTGGCGAAGAACAGGTTCAGCACCGAGGCCAGCGGGAAGGTGCCGACGCCTTCGAAGGCGGCCTCGTCCAGGGTGACGCCGATCTCGATCCCGCGCGCCACCGCGGCCTGCCCGCCGCCGGGCAGGCGCCGGACCACGGCCTTGGACCGGACCTCCCGGATGCCGTCGATCTGCCGTGTGGCGGAGGCGTCGTCCGGATCGACATAGAGGCGCAGCAGCTCGCGCAGCGCCTCGGCGCCCTGGTGGTCGGGCCGGTCGGAATTGGTGATCGACAGGTAGTTCAGCGACAGGTGGCTGATCAGCTTCCAGGCGATGTCGCCATTGGCGAAGGACGGCCGCGGCCGGCTCGGCAGCGACAGGCACCGGACGCTGGTCACCGGGGC
Organism: Inquilinus sp. CA228; assembly: GCF_052078665.1. NCBI lineage: Bacteria > Pseudomonadati > Pseudomonadota > Alphaproteobacteria > Rhodospirillales > Rhodospirillaceae > Inquilinus > Inquilinus sp. CA228. The sequence continues at coordinate 33,744 of NZ_JBQJIK010000029.1, forward strand.
GCCGATCTCGAGCGTGAAGTCGGTCTCGCCCCGGCCGATCGGCAGCAGTAGCGGCAGGTCCCGGTTCGAGCACAGGCAGCGCAGTGACAGTTGGCGCAGATCGGCCGAATAGGGGGCGGCCTGGCGGTCGACCAGCGAGACGAAGGTCTCGCTGCCGATATAGCCGGTGCGGGTGCCGTGCAGGCGCTGGTGCTCGGACAGCAGGCGCTGCTCGCGCCGCACCGTGTAATAGCTGGAATGCTGCTCGCGCCGGCCATGCTCATGGATGCTGTAGAAGGGCAGGAACGGCATCGGGGCCGCGTCGCCGCTCTCGCCCTCGCCGCTCATCTCCAGGATCGAGTGCAGCTCGATGTCGAGCGGCCGGATCCGGTCGACCACCACATGGTGCTCGTATTGCTTGTCGCTGACATGGATCCGATCGGCCTGACGTTCGAACAGGTTGATCGCCGGGGTCGCGAACAGGGCGATGTTCTGCGGCCCGAGATGGCGCTCCAGCCGCGGCTCGGCGCGGCCGAGCGCGAACACGATCTCGAGCTCCTCGGTGGTCGACAGCGCCACGGCATCGGCCAGCCCGCCGAGCTCGACGAACAGGGTCCGGTCGGCCAGGGCGAAGTATTCCTGCAGCAGGCGGTAGCCGTCGAAGGATCGCGGCACCTCGGGCAGCAGCGACGAGCCCGGCTCCAGCCCGACCTGCCGCAGCGCCTGCCGCGGGATCGTCTCCTGCCAGGGCACGGGCCGGCTCAGCGGCCGGGCGACGATGGCGCGGGTGTCGGCGACCAGCTGCTCGGCCAGGATCGCGCCGATGCCGCCGGGCCCGGTCAGGTGCAGCGTCAGCGCCTTCAGCGCCAGCTTGTTGAAGGGCAGCCCGTTGGTGGTCCGCAGCCGCAGGCGCAGCGCCGCCTTCACCGCCTGGCGGCCGGGCAGGTGCAGGGCCGAGAGCTGCCCCGGCGTCGCATAATAGTCGACCCCGCTGACCACGATCGGCCACAGCTGGACGTCATGGGCAGTGCGGAACTCGCAATGGGTGACCGCACCCGGCGCGAGCTGGCTCAACAGCTTGGTCCCGCGCGGCACCAGGTAGCCGTTCTCCAGACGCCCGGCCTCCGGGTCCGGCTCGAACCGGACGATCGACATCGACGGCACCGGCGGCAGGAAATGCGGATAGACCAGCTCGAGCAGATGCTGGGTGAAATCCGGGAAGCGCGACTGCAGCTTCAACTGCACCCGCGCCGCCATGAAGGCGAAGCCTTCCAGCAGCCGCTCGACATAGGGGTCGGCGACCTCGGTCGTCTCCATGCCGAGCCGGCCGGCGACCTTGGGGAAGGAGCGCGCGAACTCGGCGCCCATGTCGCGCATATAGGCCAGCTCGTCATTGTAGAGGCGCAGCAGCCGGGGATCCATCAGCTGGCCTCCGCGCGCATCTCGACGACGCGGACGACATCGAGCTCGCGGTCGACCTCGGTGCGCATCACCATCCGCAGCGGCACCGGATGCGCCCAGAGATCGGCCTCGATCCTGAAATGGAGCGAGCCGATGTCCTGCCCGTCCTCGATCGCCGTGACCCTCAGGCTGTCGGGCAACAGCCGCGGCTCGAAGCGGTGCAGGCTGGCGACGATCTCCTGCCGCAGGGCGCTGGCGTCGACGCCTTCGCGGATGTGCCCGCCCAGCGGCCAGATGCCGTAGTTCAGCGTGCTGGCGGCGACATGGGGATAGGCCTGCAGGTCCACGGTGGCGGCCAGCTGATTGGTGTTCAAGAGCCACGAGATGTCGCGCAGGATCACCTCCCGCAGCTGGCGCACCGAGAAGCTGCGCCGGTCCTGCGCCTCGGTCGCGCTGCGCGGCTGGTCGTCGGTCAGCCGGTCGAGAAGCGACGGCTGGACCAGGTCCCGCTTGACAGCTCTGGCCATGATTCACCTGGGTGGGGATGGACGAGGGAAGAGCGACCGGCCGGGGCACCGGCCGGTCGCGACGCCGTCAGGCGACGAGCTTGGTGAAGTCGGTGCTGTTGGCGATCTGGTTCCAGATGCCCTCGCCCTGCTTCGTCAGGGCACCCTTGTCGTTCTGCTTGTAGTAGATGACCTTGCAGGCGCCGAACCGGAAGGTGACCGTCTCCTCCGGCGACTCCTCGGCGTAGGACCACTCGACCTTCTCCACGGCCAGCATGTTGAAGGTCCAGTGCAGGAACAGGTTGGTGCCGGACGTGCCGGTGCCGGAGCCGGTCGCCTTGAACAGCTTCAGGTCGACATTGCTGAAATGGGCGCCGCGGCCGCAGGCCACGTACAGGTGGGGCGAGGCGGTATCGACCTGCTTCTTGACGGTGAAGACCTCGAACTCGGCCTTGCCGGATCCGGCGCCGCTGGTGTGCGGGCCGATGTTGAGCTTGTTCTCGAGCGAGAAGCTCCATTCATCGGCAAGGGTGATGCCGTCCTTCAGGATCAGGGATTCGCCCTTGGGCTGAATGCCGTCCTTGGACGCTGCTGTGAACACCATGACCGCGTCGAACGCCATGTTCGTCTTCCTTCATCTGGTGGTTTGGAATGGGTTGGAGTCTGTCGGGGGCGATCAGCTGTGCCGCATGCGACCTCCTTCCGCCGATCGAGCGGACGGTCTGTCAGGCCTTGCGGGCCGACGGCAGGCGCGACACCAGCCGCAGCGAGATGGTCAGGCCCTCGAGCTGGTAATGCGGCCGCAGGTAGAACCGGGCGGTGTAGTAGCCGGGGTTGTCCGCGACCTCCTCGACCTTGACCTCGGCCGAGGACAGCGGCTGCTGCGCCTTGCTCTCCTCGCTGCCCAGCTCAGGCGAGGGGTGGACGTAGCCCTGGATCCACTGGTTGAGCCACTCCTCGACCTCGTGCCGCTCCTTGAACGTGCCGATCTTGTCGCGGACCATGCACTTCAGGTAATGGGCGAAGCGGCAGGTCGCGAAGATGTAGGGCAGCCGGGCGCTCAGCTCGGCATTCGCCGAGGCGTCCGGGTCCTCGTACTTGATCGGCTTGTTGACGGTCTGGGCGCCGATGAAGACGCCGAGATCGGTGTTCTTGCGGTGCAGCAGCGGCAGCATGCCGTTCTTGGACAGCTCGGCTTCGCGCCGGTCGCTGATCGCGATCTCGGTCGGGCATTTCAGGTCGACGCCGCCGTCGTCGCTCGGGAAGGTGTGGACCGGCAGGTCCTCGACCAAGCCACCGGATTCGACGCCGCGGATCCGCGACAGCCAGCCATACAGCTTGAACGATCGGGTGATGTTCACGCCCATGGCGTAAGCGGCGTTGGTCCACAGATACTTGGAGCTGTCGCCGCCGTCCGACTCCTCCTCGAAGGCGAACTCGTCGACCGGGTTGATCTTGGCGCCGTAGGGCAGGCGCCCCAGGGTGCGCGGCATGGTCAGCGCCACGTAGCGGGAGTTCTCGCCGTCGCGGAACGATCGCCAGGCCGCATGCTCCGGCGTCAGGAAGATCTTGGTGATGTCGCGCGGATTGGCCAGCTCGCGCCACGAGTCCATCTGCAGCAGATGCGGCGAGGCGGCCGAGATGAACGGCGCGTGGCTGGCCGCCGCGATCTGCGACACCGCCGACAGCAGCTCGACATCCGGCGGGGTATGGTCGAAGTAATAGTCGCCGATCAGGCAGCCATAGGGCTCGCCGCCGATCTGGCCGTACTCCTCCTCATAGATCTTCTTGAACAGCGGGCTCTGGTCCCAGGCGATGCCCTTGTACTTGCGCAGGTTGCGGGACAGCTCCTTCTTCGAGATCGGGAAGACGCGGATCTTCAGCGTTTCGTCGGTCTCGGTGTTGAAGACCAGGTGATGCAGGCCGCGCCACGCCGATTCCAGCGCCTGGAACTCCTCATGGTGCAGGATCTCGTTGATCTGCGCCGACAGCTTCTCGTCGATCGACGCGATGATCGACTGGATGGTGTCGACGACGTCGTCGCTGATCACCGAGGTGTCGCGCAGGGCCTGCTCGGCCAGGGTCCGGACGGCGGTCTCCACCGCCTCCTGGGCCTGGTCCGAGCGGGTGCGGAACTCGCGCTGCAGCAGGCTGGCGAAATCGCCGGGATCGACCGTGGTGGCCGGGGCGGCCTGCGCCTCGGCGGACCTGGTGACTGCGGACGACATGGTCAGTTCTCCTCCGTCTCTGGGGCCGGGGACGGAAGCGCGTCCGTCTGATCCTTGGGCTGATCCTGGGGGGCTTCGGGCTTGGGCGCGTGGCCGAGGGCGCTGAGCAGCGCCGGGTCGGCCAGCAGCCGGGCGACCAGCTCCTCGGCGCCGTTCTTGCCGTCCATGTAGGTCAAGAGGTTGGACAGCTGCGTCCGCGCCTCGAGCAGCCGGTTCAGGCTGTCGACCTTGCGGGCCACCGCCGCCGGCGAGAAATCGTCCATGCTCTCGAAGGTCAGGTCGACCGAGAGCTGGCCTTCGCCGGTCAGCCGGTTCGGCACCCGCAGCGCCACCCGCGGCTTCAGGGACCGGAGCCGATCATCGAAATTGTCGATGTCGATCTCCATCATCTTGCGTTCGGCCACCGGGGGCAGCGCCTCGGTCGGGTTGCCGGCGAGGTCGGACATGACGCCGACGACGAAGGGCAACTGGACCTTCTTGTTCGAGCCGTAGGTCTCGACGTCGTATTCGATCTGGACCCGGGGCGCCCGGTTGCGCGCGATGAATTTTTGACTGCTGGCCTTTGCCATCTCTTCAATTCTCCTTGTGTGGGGCGGCTCCGGTCGTCAGGGGCTCTCGTCGGCCGCCAGGCCGGCGATCGAGCGGTAATGGGCGGCGCCCTCCGGCGCGAGCTCCAGGAGCAGAGCCATGAAGTCCTTGGAGACCAGCCGCTTCGCCCGTTCCAGCAGGGCCGGCACCGGGCTGGCCGGCTCGTTCGCCCGGTACCAGCGGCAGATCCGGTCGAGCGAGCCGATGACGTCGTTGCGGTCGCGGATCTCGCCGGTCAGGGCAACGGGGGCCGCCGCGCCCTCAGGCGCCGCTGCGGCCGGCGCGGCGCTGGGCCGGTGGGCGTCGACCAGCTCCTTGGCCTGGCGCAGCAGGGCGATCAGCGTATCGAGGCGGACCGCCTCGGTGATGTCGACGCGCTGCTTGATGCCGGCATCCAGGCGGATCGCGGCGGCCAGGGCGGCGTCGAGATCGGCGCCGGCCCGGTCGAGCTGGCCGGGATCGGTGTCGCCGAAGGCGCGCTCGACCGCCGCGAGGTCGATCTCGCCGGGCCGCTGCGCCTCGATGCAGTCGCGCAGCGTGAAGTTCCCGAACTGCCGCGACGCGGTCAGGGGAACCAGGCGGATCTCCGCCATCAGCCCGGCCGGATCGCAGAGATTGGCCAGGGTGTTGAGGCGCACGGTCTGGTCGTCGCCATCCTCCGCATCCGGCCGCGGATGCAGGTCCGGCCAGAACTGTTCGACATAGCCGGCGAGCAGCTCGAGCCCCCCGCGCAGGCCGGTGAAGCCGGATTGGTTGAGGGCCGAGCGCGCCAGCAGCACGCCGATGCGCAGGTCCTTGCTGCGGCCGGCGAGGTCCAGGCCCAGGCGCCAGACCTCGCGCCAGTCCGGGGGCTCCTCGGCCACCACGGCATCGCCGATCTGCTGGCCCGGCTTGCCCTGCGACGCCATCTCGAGCTCGAGGAACCCCAGATCGTAATCGAGGGCCTCGCCGCACGCGTCGCTGTCGTCGACCGGCTTCAGCAGATGATCTGCGTCGAGCATGACCATGTCCGTCACTACGGCTTTCCGGTTTGCGCCACCTCTGGGTCCCGGCAGTAAAGGCAAGAAGATCCGGGGGAAGGGGCGGTCGTTCGATTTCAGAAATCTAGCGAAGCCGCGGCGCCGTACTGCATGCGCGATTGATATGCGGGCATGTTGCGACAGGCTCGCCGCATCCCGATCCCGAATGACCGGATATCAACTGCGCATGCGGGGGACACGCATGAAACCTTCAGAGTGTCCGCATCCCTGATCGCCGGCCCGGGCCCACGCCCGGGCGGCCTCGGATGAAGCGGAGCGCAGGATGTCTTGGGACAACAGGGTCGTCTGGTCGGAAGGGCTGTTCCTCCGGCCGCAGCATTTCCAGCAGAGCGACCGCTATGTCGAAAAGCTCGTCCGCAGCCGCACGGCCGCCTTGCGCGGCTATGGCTGGGGCGTCACCGAGCTGCGGCTCAACCGCGAGCTGCTCAGCCTCGGCAAGATCGCGATCGAGACGGCCCGCGGCGTCATGGAGGACGGCACGCCGTTCAGCATCCCCGACGACGCCGACCAGCCAACCCCCTATGAGGTGCCGGAGCATCTGCGGGATTCGCTGATCCACCTGGCCGTGCCGCTGTATCAGCCCGGGGCGGTCGAGACCGACGGGCGCGCGGCGACCGACGTGCCGATCCGCTTCGCGGTGGCGGACCAGGATCTGGTCGACACCAATGCCGGCGAGCGCGACGGCGCCTCGATCGAGGTGGCGCGGCTGCGCTTCCAGCTGCTGCCGGACGGGGCGGACCGGGCCGGCTTCTCCTGCCTGCCGATCGCCCGGCTGGTCGAGGTCCGGGCCGACCGGCAGGTCGTGCTCGACGACGCGCATATCCCGCCGACAATGGACTGCGCCGGCTCCCGCACCCTTTCGAACTACATCACCGAGATCACCGGCCTGCTGCATCATCGCGGCGAGGCCCTGGCCGCCCGGGTGTCGCAATCGGGCACGCGCGGCGTGGCCGAGATCGCCGATTTCCTGCTGCTGCAGGCGATCAACCGCTACGAGCCCTACTTCTCCCACCTCTCCGGCGCCGCGGTGGTGCATCCGGAAGCGCTGTACGGCCTGATGGTCCAGCTCGCCGGCGAGCTGGCGACCTATGCCAGGACCGAGAAGCGGCCGCCGGCCTTCGGCGGCTACAAGCACGAGGACCTCGCGCTCAGCTTCCGGCCGGTGATCCAGTCGATCCGGGCGTCGCTCAGCGCCGTGCTGGAGCAGACCGCGGTGCCGGTGCCGCTCAAGCAGCACAAATACGGCGTCCACATCGCCGAGGTCGCCGACCGCTCGCTGTTCACGACCGCGACCTTCGTCCTGGCCGCCCGCGCCGATGTCGAGGTCGACCGGCTGCGCCGCGAGTTCCCGACCCAGATCAAGATCGGCCCGGCCGAGAAGATCAAGGAGCTCGTCAACGTCGCGCTGCCGGGAATCATCATCAACCCGCTGCCGGTGGCGCCGCGGCAGATCCCCTTCCATGTCGGGGTCACCTATTTCGAGATCGATCAGCAGAGCCCGTTCTGGAAGGACATGCGCCATTCCGGCGGCCTGGCGCTGCACGTCGCCGGCGACTTCCCGAACCTCGAAATGGCGCTCTGGGCCATCCGTGGCCAGTAGCAACCCGCAACCGACCAGGTGTCCCCCATGGCCCTCGTCCTCCGCGTAGACAGCCCGGAGTCCAGCCTGCCCGAGACCGTCGGATCCGACGGTCTGGTCGAGGCGGAGTCCGCGCTGACCATCGGCCGGGCCGACGACAACGGCCTGGTCCTGCGCGACGCGCAGCAGACCATCTCCAAGCATCACTGCTCGATCGAGCCGGCGGAGGGCCGCTTCGTCCTGATCGACCGCAGCCGCAACGGCACCTTCCTGAACGACGAGGCGGAGGCGCTGCCGCGCGAGGTGCCGGTGGCGCTCAAGGCCGGCGACGTCATCCAGATCGGCAGCTATCGGATCGACGTCATCGCGGCGCCGGGTTCGACGCCGGCCGCGGTCGAAGCCGACGAGCCAGAGCGCACCGCGCCGCCGGCGGAGGAGCTGAGCTTCCTCGGCACGGTCCAGATGGGCCCCTCGCTCGGCGGCGGCATCACCAGCCGGCGCGAGGAGCCGCTGCTCGGCGAGATCGACGGCGACATGCTGCCGGCACCGGGCTCCGGCCCGCCGCGGGACCCGCCGGCGGACGACTGGTCGGCCGTCCGCAAGCCGACCGCCTCCTATGCGGATCATGTGCCGGAGCATGCCGTCGTCTTCGTGCAGCCGAGATCCGGCGTCGAGGCGATCCCCGACGACTGGGACATCATGGCGGAGCTCGGCGGGACGCCGGCGGCAAAACCTGCGCCTGCCTTCACCCGGGTCGACATCATCACCCCGCCGGACGATGACGACATCCTCGAGGCCCCGCCGCCTGAGCCGGAGGTGCAGCCTGCCCCGCCGCCCCGGCCGGTGGCGGATCCGGCGGCTGCCGGCCCCGGCGGCGACGCCGATCGCGCCGTGGCCGCCTTCCTCGCCGCCTGCGGCCTGTCGCCGGCGGATGTCGGCGCGGTCGACCTCACGACCATGATGGACCGGGCGGGGCGGATGCTGCTGCATTCCGTCGCCGGGCTGCACGGCATCCTCTCGGCCCGCCAGCTGGCCAAGCAGGAATTCGGCATCGAGCGCACGATGATCGAGCGCTCCGGCAACAACCCGCTGAAGTTCACGCTCGACGCGAAGGAGGCGATGCACGCGCTCCTCTGCGTCGAGATCCCGGGCTTCATCCGCGGCGACGCCGCGGTCGAGCAGGCCTTCTCCGACATCCGGGCGCATGAGGTCGCGATGCTCGCGGCGCTGCAGGAAGCCCTGCACAGCGTCTGCGACCGCCTGTCGCCGGCCTCGGTCGAGACGGCGGTCGGGCAGGCCGGCTGGCACTGGCCCGGCACCAAGAAGGCCCGGGGCTGGGACGAATACCGCCGGATCTTCGACGACGTGGTCTCCGGCCTCGAGAACGACGCGCTCCGCATCTTCGGCGCCGATTTCGCGCGCGCCTATCGCGCCGGCGACACCGGCCGGCGGGGACCGCAGCACAGGGACGCGGACGGCAGCGGCCGTCCGCAAGGAGAGGGGCAGGATGGCGATGTCGACTGAGGAAACCGTCCTGATGCCGCGCGGTCCCGCCCGCCCCAATCCGGGCGGGCGGCTGACCCTGGTGCCCCCGCCGCCGTCCCAGGCCTCGTCGGTCGAACGGTTCTGGGAGGCGCTGGCGCTCGACCGGCTCGGCCCGCTGGTCGCGGCCGCGGCGGCGCTGCTCGGCCTCTGCGCCCAGCTCAAGAACAGCAGCAGCCATCCCGATGTCGAGGGGCTGCGCCAGAGGGTGCTGCGCGAGATCGACGCCTTCGAGCGCCGGGTCACGCCGCTGGGCCTGGCGCCGCGGGCGATCAAGGCCAGCAAATACGCGCTCTGCGCCACCATCGACGACATCGTCCTGAACACGCCCTGGGGCAGCCGCAGCGTCTGGACCACGCGCAGCATGGTCGGATCGCTGTTCAGCGAGACCTGGGGCGGCGACCGGTTCTTCGACCTGCTGGCGCAGCTGAAGAAGGACCCGGGCGTCAATGTCGACCTGCTGGAGCTGCTCTACTACTGCATGAGCCTGGGCTTCGAGGGCCGGTTCCGGATCGCGTCCCGCGGCGCCTCCGAGCTCAGCGTGCTGCGCGAGGACGTCTACCGCCTGATCCGGGCGGCCCGCGGCGAGTTCGAGCGCGACATCTCCCCCCACTGGCGGGGCGTGGCCGCCGCCCGCAAGCTGCTGCGCAGCATCGTCCCGGCCTGGGTGGTCGGGGCGGCCGGCACAGCACTGCTGCTGCTGCTCTATGCCGGGCTGCTGTTCGCGCTGAACGCCCGCTCCGACCTGGTCTTCGACGAGCTTGCCGCCCTGCCGCCGACCGGCGCGGTCAGCCTGGCGCGGGTGGCGCCGCCGCCGCCGGTGATCGTGATGCGCGGCGACCGGCTGCGGCGCTTCCTCGAGCCCGAGATCCGCGAAGGGCTGGTCACGGTGGCCGAGGATGCCGCGCAGATCGTCGTCACCATCCGCGGCGCCGGCATGTTCGACTCCGCCAGCCCGACGGTGAAGAGCCAGTTCGAGCCGCTGCTGCGGCGGATCGGCGAGGCGCTGAACGACCAGCCGGGCGCGGTGCTGCTGACCGGGCACACGGATGCCACGCCGATCCGGTCGCTGGCCTTCCCGTCGAACTATCACCTCTCGCTCGCTCGCGCCAAATCGGTCGCCGAGATCATCACGTCGAAGATGAACGAGCCCGGGCGCGTGCGGGAAGAGGGCCGGGGCAGCACCGAGCCGGTGGCGGCGAACGACACGCCGGAGGGCCGCCAGCAGAATCGCCGGACCGAAATCATCATCAACAAGACGACGAATAGTTGAGGGGACGGACGGCCATGCAGTCCATCAAGAGCGCACTCCGGTCGAAATGGCTCTATGTCGGCCTCGGCACCGGGATCGTCTGTGCCCTGATCTTCACACTCGGGCCGCTGATCTCGATCGCGGGCTTCGCCCCGCTGGACAACATCAGCAGCCAGATCGTGGCGTCGATGCTGATCCCGGTCGGCTACACCGTGACCTACCTGATCCAGTCGCATTTCCAGAGCCTCGTCCAATCGCGGGTCTCGAATGCGCTGACCGGGATCGGGACCGGGAAGAAGGACGAGGGCGGCGCCGCGGAGTCCTCGCGGACCGGCGGTCGGGACGGCACCGCCGCCGCGGGCAAGGAGCTGGAGACGATCTCCGGCCGCTTCCGCGAGGCCCTGGGCACGCTGAAGGGGCGCCGCTTCGCCGGGGCCAGCGGCCGGCGCTGGCTGTACCAGCTGCCCTGGTACGTCATGATCGGCCCGCCGGGTTCGGGCAAGACCACCGCGATCGTCAATTCCGGGCTCAGCTTCCCGCTGGCGGAGAAGTTCGGCCGCAAGGCGGTCGGCGGGGTCGGCGGCACGCGCAACTGCGACTGGTGGTTCACCGACGACGCGGTGCTGATCGACACCGCCGGCCGCTACATGACCCAGGACAGCGATGCCGAGCAGGACAAGGCGGCTTGGCTGGGCTTCCTCCGGCTGCTCAAGCGCAATCGGCGGCGCCAGCCGCTGAACGGCGTGCTGGTGGCGATCGGCATCAGCGAGCTGACCTCGACCTCCGAGGAGGCGCGCCTCGACCATGCCGCCCGCATCCGCCAGCGCGTGCTCGAGCTCTACCGCGAGCTCGGCCTGCGGCTGCCGGTCTATGTGATGCTGACCAAGAGCGACCTGCTCGCCGGCTTCGTCGAGTTCTTCGACGATCTCGGCCGCGAGGGGCGGGAGGCCGTCTGGGGCTTCACCTTCGCGCATGAGCCGGAGCGCGAGGGCGGCTCGATGGAGGGCTATGAGGCGGAATACGACGCGCTGGTCGGCCGCCTCGGCGAGCGGCTGCTGGAGCGGATGCAGCAGGAGAGCGACATCCAGCGCCGCGCCCTGGTGTTCGGCTTCCCGCAGCAGGTCGCCAGCCTGAAGCACCTGACCCATCAGTTCATGCAGGAGGCCTTCGCCCCGAATTCCTTCGAGGAGCCGATCATGCTCCGCGGCGTCTACTTCGTCAGCGGAACCCAGGTCGGCACGCCGCTGGACCGCGTGGTCGAGGCGATGTCGCGGACCTTCGACGTTGCCCGGCCGCCGCGCCCCACATTCGGCGGGCAGAAGCGCAGCTACTTCATCAACCGGCTGCTGCGCGAGGTGGTGTTCGCCGAGGCCGGGCTGGTCAATGCCGACCCCCGCGCCGAACGGCGCCGGCGGCGGCTGCAATACGGCCTCTACGCCGGAATCGCGGCGGTGGTGGCCGCGGCCGGCATCCTGTGGACGATCAGCTACGAACGGAATATCGACCTGATCGAGAGCGTGCAACTGACCGCCAGCAGCTATGCCGCGGAGGCCAACACCCTGAAGCTCGACCGGGTCGACAGCGCCGATCTGCGGCCGGTGGCGCCGCTGCTGCAGAAGCTGCGCGAGATCCCGACCGGCTATGCCGAAGACGACGCCGGGCCCGACCGTCTCGCCGGCTTCGGCCTCGACCAGAGCGACAAGCTCGGGGTGCAGACGCGGGCGGCCTACCGCCACGCCCTCAACACCCTGCTGCTGCCGCGCCTGATCCTGCGGCTGGAGACCGTGCTGGCGGAGCGTCAGGACGATCCGCCGTTCCTGTACGAGGCGCTGAAGGTCTATCTGATGCTGGGGCAGCAGGGCCCGCTGCAGCCCGATGTCGTCCGCAGCTGGATGGCGCTCGACTGGGGCGTGCAGTTCCCCGGCGACGCCGATGCCGGGCTGCGCCGCGCGCTGGCCGGCCATCTCGACGCCATGCTGGAAGGCCCGCTGTCCAACATCGGGCTGAACGGCGAGCTGATCGAGAAGACCCGCGCCAAGCTGCAGGGCGTCTCGCTCGCCCGCCGGGTGCTCGACGCCGTCGTGGCCAGCCCGGAGGCGGGGCGGGAGCCGAGCTGGCGCCTGGCCGACCATGCCGGGCCGGTGGCCGAGGGCGTGCTGACCCGCCGGTCCGGCCAGCCGCTCAGCGCCGGCATCCCCGGCATCTACACCAGCGCCGGCTTCTACGACGTCTTCCTGCCGCAGCTGCCGCAGGTGGCCGACGCGGTCGCCGCCGATGGCTGGGTGCTGGACCCGCAGGCGGCCACGGCCCCGGCCGGCAGCGACGCCAGCCTGAAGCTGCAGCGCGAGGCGTCGGCGCTCTACGCCCAGGAATTCGCGCTGCGCTGGGACCAGATGATCGGCGACATCGCCATCCGGCCGATGCGGACGGTCGACGACTCCCTGCGCACCCTGAACACGCTGGCCGCGCCGACCTCGCCGATCCGCCTGCTGCTGGTCGCGGCGGCACAGGAGACCAAGCTGGAGCGGCCGCCGGCGCCCGCGGACGCCGCGCCGGCCGGCGACGGCGCCGCCCAGCCGGGCAAGGTGCCGCCGAGCAAGCTGGAGGCGCTGTTCCGGCCGCAGACGGCGGCGGACACGCCCGAGGGAATCGCCCGGCGCTACCTGAACGATCACTTCCAGTCGCTGCACCAGCTGGTCGACGTGCCGCCGAACAGCCAGGCCGACGCCCAGGCGCCGATCGACAGCGCCATCCGCGACCTCGGCGGCCTGTATCGCTCGCTCAGCGAGATGCAGGGGCTGGGCGGCGCGGGCTCGCTGCAGAAGGGCGACCAGGCGGCGGTCGCGATCCGCCAGATCGAGGCCGGCGCGTCCAACCTGCCGGAGCCGATCCGGCAATGGATCCTCGGCGTCAGCCGGACCAGCTCGGACCTGTCGATCACCGGCGCCAAGCGCCAGCTGACCAGCGTCTGGTCCAGCGGCCCCGGCGCGCTGTGCCAGCGGGCGACCGAGGGGCGCTACCCGTTCAGCCCCGGCTCCGCCCAGGACGTCCCGCTCAACGACTTCGCCCGGCTGTTCGGCCGCAACGGCGCGATCGACAGCTTCTTCGCGGCGAACCTGGCCCCCTTCGTCGACATGTCCGAAGGGTCGTGGAAGGTGCGGCCGACCGGGAATGTCGACTTCCGGCTCGACCGCGGCACCCTGGCCCAGTTCCAGCGCGCGGCGGCGATCCGCGACAGCATGTTCCAGGACGCCGGGCCACAGCCCTCGGTCGGCTTCGTGCTCACCGTCGCCGAGACCGACCCGTCGACCGACACGATGGTGGTCGAGATCGACGGCCAGCGGCTGGAGCACCGGCGCGGCGCGTCGACGGCGATGCATTTCCGCTGGCCGGCGACCGGCGGCGTCGGCGGCGCCTCGATCACCTTCACCGGCGACCAGGACGCGACCCTGTCCAGGACCGGCGCCTGGGGCCTGTTCCGCCTGCTGGACCAGGCCGATTCGCGGCGCCTCGGCGGCTCCGACCGGCTCCAGCTGCGGCTGGCGGCGGGCGCGCATTGGGCGACCTTTCTCCTCCAGGCCGACAGCGTGATGAACCCGCTGTCCGGCAAGCTGCTGTCGCAGTTCCGATGCCCGCAGGATCTGTGAGCGCCCGGATCCCGGCCGGGATCGCGGCCGAGCGGCCCTGCGGCTTCTACGGCAAGCTGCCGGCCCGCGCCGATTTCGTCGGTGCCGGGCTGCGGCCCGAGACCGTCGGCCGCTGGGATGCCTGGCTGCAGCAGTCCGTCGCCGCCGGCGAGGCCGCGATCGGCGCCGACTGGGCGGACCTGTTCTTCGTCGCGCCGCTGTGGCGCTTCATCCTGCCCGCCGGCGCCTGCGGCCGGTTCACGCTGATCGGCGTGCTGATGCCGAGCGTCGACGCGGTCGGGCGCTGCTTCCCGCTGATGCTGGGGCAGGAGATCGAGCGGCCGGTCGACCCGGTCGGCCTGATGGCCGGCAGCGGCCCCTGGTTCGCCGCCGCCGAGGCTTTGGCGCTCGATGCCCTGGGCGAGGGCTTCGATCTCGCCGAGTTCGGCCGCGGCCTGCCGCCCTGGTCGGTCGTCCGGGGGGCCTCGGTCCCTCAGTCCCCGATCCGCGAGAACGGGGTCGGCACCTGGGTCGATCTGCCGATCGCCTCGGCGGCGCCGGCCGCGGTCGCGGCGCTGGCCGGGCGCGGGGGCCTGTGGTGGACCACCGGCGCCCGGCATGTGCCGCCGGGCGTGGCGGTCAGCGCCGGCCTGGTGGCGCCGGACGGTTTCCCGGCCCTGGTCGACGGCCGTTGGGCGCGGCACGGCTGGTCCGTCCGGCCGCCGGCCCGCGGCGGGTCTGAAAACGACGAATGGGACCGGGACCAGTGAGGGCCGCAACCCGTCCCGTATCCGAGTTTCTCAACCGTTTTGCTCTAGAGAGGTGAGCCATGGTCACATATGTGCATAACAAGGCTCGGGCCAAGAAGTCTGTGGCCTGGATCGAGGAGACGCAGCGCAACGGTGCCGAGTGCTGCATCGCGCTGGCCCATCTCGGGTTTGAGGGCCAGTCGGTTGCGCTTGTCATGCCGTCGGGACTCAGCGGGCTGACGAAAAAGCTGCAGATCATGGACTATGAAGGAAAGCCGAAAAAGATCACTACAAAGAAAGAAAAGGATCAATACAAACTCATAGCGATTGGTCTGGCGAGGCTGGGCCCGGACAATATTCTGAACGTGAGGCTGAAGAAAGGCAGTGCGCAGTCGCTCCACAAGGGCCTTAGGGAATATTTCAGAGGCGGATTTGGACTAGAAGTCCCCTATGATTCGATCGGTACGGAGACCAATCTTCCGGAGGATCAGGAGAACCTCTTTACTCAGACAGAGGCGGAGAACCAACAGAAGTTCTCGTCCGAGGAGGCCGAGGCCGATCAGCCGGCGAGCGTCGCTGAACAGCCCATCTCGCCGGTCGGCAAGGACTCGGACTCGGACTCGGAAGGCTCACCGATCCTGACGCCCACGGCCAGCGAGGCCGGGGATGAAGACGTCCCCGAAGAGGATCTGACGGAGGGCGTGGAGGAGTCGGACAGCAAGGACGAGGAAGGGGATGACAAGCCCCTCTCGGACGAGCTGAAGCAGGGCGTCGCCGCCGCGTCGGCGACGATCGCCGGCCACGCCATCAGCCTGAGCCGCCAGATCGGGGCGGGGCAGAAGGCCGAGCTAGGCCCGCTGACCGAGAAGATCACGGCCTGGCTCGAGGACATGCTGGCCGCCCTGCCGCCGGAAGAGCGGGAGATGGCCCTGCACAACTTCACCTGCCGGTTGCTGATCATGCTGGCCTACCCCGAGAATCTGCGGAATCTCCAATATGTGGACGACACTCCGGCGGCCGACGACGGCGAACAGGACAAGCCCGGCCGCGAGAAGCTCCTGGTGGACGGCATCGATCTCGACAGCGTCTCGACCGACGATCTCACCCAGGAGGAGGTGACGGAGAAGCTGTTCAAGCTGGCCAAGGTGCGGGCCCAGCAGCGCCCTCTCCCCTATAACCTGGACCGGGCGAGCCGCACCCGGATCGAGGGCATGGTGGCGTCGGGTTGGCCCAAGGAGGACGGCGATGCGGACGGCAAGCGCAAGGCTGTGCAGCGCCTGATTGCCGTCACGCAGCAGATGTTCGAGAAGGACGACCAACTGGCCGGCCTGCTCGGCTTCAAGAAGACGGAGACGGCCCAAGGGGACGATCTCGTCGCCAGCCTGGTCGTAAGCATCCGGGAGGTGTGGGAGGCGCACCGCAACGCCGCCATCAAGCAGAAGGACGAGGTGAGGCACAAGGTCGGCCAGATCGTCAAGGTGGAGGCCCTTGGCGGCACCTGGGCGCATGTCGAGGACATCTTCCTGCAGATCGACGGCGAGATCTCCGATCAGCTCGGGGCCATCATCGGGCAGGAGGGCGAGGCCAGGGCGAAGGCGATCGAGGTGGTGGCGGACACGGTCCGGACGAATCTCGGCTATCTCGACGGCAACAACATCGTCGATCTGCTCGATGACCCGCCGTTCGACATCGGCCAGGGCGCCGTCGGCGAGACGCTGCGGGAGGGGCTCTCCGGCGTCAGCAACGGTCTGGAGCGGATCGCATCGGTGGGTGCCACTGCCGCGGCCGGGGCATAGACCCTCGCCGGGCCGGTCTCCGCAACCCGGAGACCG
The DNA here is from genome assembly GCF_052078665.1 of Inquilinus sp. CA228. Classification (NCBI taxonomy): domain Bacteria; kingdom Pseudomonadati; phylum Pseudomonadota; class Alphaproteobacteria; order Rhodospirillales; family Rhodospirillaceae; genus Inquilinus; species Inquilinus sp. CA228. The sequence goes on from NZ_JBQJIK010000029.1 coordinate 50,066, forward strand.
GCCCGGGATCGATCCGGCGAAACAGCGGCAGATGCCGCGCGATGGACGGTACGGTCGCCGGTATCAGGCGTCCGCAAGATCGGCGAGGACGACGAGGGTGACGTTGTCGGGGGCGCCGCGCGCCAGCGCCAGCTCCAGCAGCGCGGCCGACGCCTCCGCGCAGGGCAAGGCGGCCAGGCGATCCGCGATCTCGGCATCGGCGACGACATTGCTCAGGCCGTCGCTGCACAGCAGATAGACGTCGCCGGGCCGGCTGTCGCCCTGCACCAGGTCGAGCTCGAGCGGCCCCGAGGCGCCGACCGCGCGGGTGATCACATTGGCGCCGGGATGGCGGCGGCCCTGCTCGGGCGTCAGGCTGCCGCTGTCGATCAGGCGCTGGACATAGGAATGATCGCGGGTGAGCTGCCGCAGCACCCCGTCGCGCAGCCGGTACAGCCGGCTGTCCCCCGCCCACAGGCAGGTGAAGCGGCCGTCCCGCACGACCAGGACGACCACCGTCGCGCCGATCACCGCGCCGTCGCCGAGGCTGGCGGCCTCGGCCAGCAGCGCCCGGTGGGCCGCGGTGAGCCGGGCGCGGATCTCCTCGATCGGGGTGTGGCCCTGCGCCAGGGCGTCCATGACCGTGCGGCTGGCGTGATCGCCCCGCAGATGGCCGCCCATGCCGTCGGCGATGGCCCAGAGGCCCTGCTCGGGCCGCAGGAGGAACGCATCCTCATTATGCTGGCGGACGGCGCCGGCATCGGTTTTCGCCGCCCAGTCGTATCGATGCTCGACCATGCGGCTACCAGGCCTGAGGGGCCTTGCCGATCGTCGGCTCCGGGGAAGGGGCGCTGCCGCTGGTCCGGCCCGCTCGGTCTCGCCGCAACCGTTCCTCCTGCTTCGCCTGTGCGCTCGCCATGGGCCATCTTAGCCAGGCCCCGGGCAGTTTCGCTTCATGCGCAGTCGGTATGGTGGTATGTCTCCGGGCGGCATGGCGCCTTCGGCGGATGGGGTGGTATTTCCTATGCTTTTGCCGCTCACCGCCATGTTCAATCGCATGGAGACAGATCTGACCGAACTCGCGGGCGAGGTTACGCGGTGAAACGTATTCTCGTGGTCGACGACGATCCGGCGATGCGCGACGTGATCTGTGAATACCTCGATCGCCATGATTTCGAGGCCCGGCCGGCCGCATCCGGCGCGGCGATGACGCGGATCCTGGGCACGGAGGACATCGACCTGATCATCCTCGACCTGAAGCTGGGGCAGGAGGACGGGATGGATCTGATGCGGGGCCTGCGCACGCATTCGGACGCGCCCGTGATCCTGATCACCGGCCATCGGCTGGAGGAGATGGATCGGGTCATCGGGCTCGAGCTCGGCGCCGACGACTACCTGACGAAACCGCTGGCCTTGCGCGAGCTGGTGGCCCGGATCCGGACCGTCCTCCGGCGCCTGGAATCGGCGGGGGAACGGGCGCGCCGGCGGGAGAGCCGGGCCCGCTACCGCTTCGACGGGTGGGAGCTCGACGTCGCCCGGCGGCGCCTGACCTCCCCGGCCGGCGCCGAGATCAGCCTGACCTCCGGCGAGTTCAACCTGCTGACGGCTTTCGTCCGGTCGCCGCAGCGGGTGATGACCCGGGAGCAGCTGCTGGTCACCAGCAGGGTGCACGACGCGGAGGTGTTCGACCGCAGCGTCGACGTGCTGGTCCTGCGCCTGCGCCGCAAGCTCGAGGCCAATCCCAGCGACCCGGCCCTGATCCGGACCGAGCGCGGCATCGGCTATGTCTTCGCCCCCGCCGTGGAGTCGCTGTGATGCGCGCCGTCTCGCGAGGCCTGGCGTGGGGCGTGGCCGCCGGCCTAGCGGTGCTGGTGTTCGGCGCGGCGCTGGGGCAGGGCATCGACCCCGCCCGGGAGGAGCCGATCGCGCCGGTGGAGCCGGACCGCACCCTCGACCCGGCGAAGGTCGCGCTGGGCAAGGCGCTGTTCTCGGATGTCCGGCTGTCCGGCGGCGATGTCCGCTCCTGCGCCTCCTGCCACGAGTTCAATCGCGGCGGGGCCGACGGCCTGGCCCATTCCACCGGCGCCAACGGAGAGCTGGAGCCGTTCAACACGCCGACCGTGTTCAACGTCGCCGGCGATTTCCGCCTGAACTGGCGCGGCAACCACCGGGTGCTGGAGGCGCATAACGAGGCGGTGCTGCTGGAGCCCCGGCTGATGAATGCCCGCTGGCCCGACGTGCTGGCGAAGCTGAACAAGGATTCCGGCACCCGCAGCGCCTTCGAATCGACCTATGGCGACGGACCGACCCGCGACTCGGTGCTCGACGCGCTCGCCACCTTCCAGCGGTCGCTGTCGACGCCCAACGCCCGCTTCGACCGCTATCTGCGCGGCGACGCCACCGCCATCACCGCGGAGGAGAAGCGCGGCTACGAGCTGTTCAAGGCCTATGGCTGCGTCGCCTGTCACCAGGGCCGCAACGTCGGCGGCAACCTGTTCCAGAAGTTCGGCATCTTCTCCGACCCCTTCTCGGGCCGCTCGGATGACGATGTCGCCGATCAGGGCCGCTTCGCCATCACCGGCCGCGAGGCGGACCGCCGCGTGTTCCGCGTGCCCAGCCTGCGCAACGTCGCGCTGACCGCGCCCTATTTCCACGACGGCAGCGCCGACACGCTCGACGCGGCGGTGGCGATCATGGCCCAGGCCCAGCTCGGCCGCACCATGCCGCAGGAAGACCGCGACCTGATCATCCAGTTCCTGGGCACGCTGACCGGCGAATACGAGGGCAGGCCGCTGTCTCAGATCACCGCCGCCGAGGCCCGATGAGGACGCTGGGCGCCGCGCTGCTGGCCCTGCTGCTGGCGCTGACCTATCTGCTGGTCCACGGCGCCACGCCAGACTCGGCGCAGCATGAGCGCACGCTGGACGCGCTGCGCTCGATCGACCTCAACAACGCGGCGCTGCAGCGCGACGTGCTGCGGTCCCGCACCGGGCTGCTGCGCACCTACGACCCCCTGGTGCAGTCCGTGGCGGCGCTGCGGCAGGCGGCGGCCAGCCTGAAAACCGCCGGCGACATCGCCGACGGCGACGCGCGCACCGCCATCGACCAGGACGCGGCGCAGCTGATCGCGGGGGTCGACGACCAGGAAGGGCTGGTCGACGACTTCAAATCCAGCAACGCGCTGCTGCAGAACTCGCTCAGCTTCTTCAACCATACGGCCCGGCAGCTCGACCAGGCGGAGGGTGTGCGGCAGACCGTCCTGGAGTCGGAGATCGGCAGCCTGGCCAGCGCCATGCTGCTGTTCGCCGCCGACCCCAGAAGCGAGATGGCGGCCGAGCTGTCGGCCGCGCTCGACCGGCTGCGCAACCTGGCCGTCCCGGCCGCCGCGGCCCCGGGCGTCGACGCCCTGGTCACGCACGGGCACCTGATCCTCGCCACCCTGCCGACCGTCGACGGTCTGGTCGTCCGCCTGCAGGCCGCGCCGATCGCGGAGCAGGCGCAGACGATCAAGCAGGCCTATTTCTCCGCCTATGGAAGGGCGGCGACGTGGGCCCTGTATTTCCGCCTCCTGCTCTACGCCGCGGCGGTCGGCCTGGGGACCTATGTCTGCTACCTGTTCCTGCGGCTGCGGGCCAATGCGCGGGCGCTGGAGAAGCGCCTCGCCCTGGAAAACCTGATCGCCACGATCTCGACCGACTTCATCAACCTGCCCAGGACCAGCCTCGATGACGGCATCGAACAGGGCCTGGCGCGGCTGGCCGAGCATATGCTGTTCGACCGCGCCCATATCTTCGTCTGGGGGGGCGACACGGCGCCCGGCGACCGCGAGTACGCGTGGTCGCAGGCCCAGGTCCCGAACACGGCCGACACCGGGCGGATGCTGCTCGATCTCGCGATTGATTGGCCGATCTCGGCCGCGGTCGATGACGGGACGATCCATGTTCCGTCCGTCGTCGCGCTGCCGGACGGGCCGATCAAGGACCGCCTGGCGCTGCTCGGCCTCCGCTCCTGGCTGTCGATCCCGCTGGGCAAGGCCGGCAGCCGCTCCGGCGTGCTGATGTTCGAGGGCGTGACGGCCGAGAAGCGCTGGTCGGCGGCCGACGTCACCCTGCTGCGCACCGCGGCCGAAAGCTTCGCCAACGCGATCGAGCGGGAGCGGGGCGAGGTCCGGCGCGAGGCGCTGGAAACCCAGCTGGCCCAGTCGCAGCGGCTGGAATCGCTCGGCGCCCTGGCCGGCGGCATCGCCCATGAGTTCAACAACATCCTGGGCGCCATCCTCGGATACGGCGAGCTGGCGCTGTCGACGCTGACGCGCACCGGTTCGACCCAGCAATATGTGAAGCAGATCATGACCGCGGGGACGCGGGCGCAGTCGGTGATCGACCAGATCCTGGCCTTCAGCCGCCGCTGCGAACGCCGCTACCGCGCCATCCACCCCGAACCCGTGGTCGCCGAGGCGCTGGAGTTGCTGCGCGCGTCCCTGCCCCCGTCGATCGCTCTGCATCGGCGATTCGCGGCCGGGGACGCGGCGATCCTCGGCGACGTCACCGAGCTGCAGCAGATCGTCATGAATCTCTGCACCAACGCCTCGCACGCCATGGCCGGGCACGGCCGGATCGAGATCGGCCTCGACCTGGCCCGCATCCCGTCGGACGCGGTGCTGTCGCACGGGCCTCTGGGGGCCGGCGACTATGTGCGGCTCAGCGTGACCGATTTCGGCCACGGCATCGACGCGGCCGTGATGAAGCGGATCTTCGAGCCCTTCTTCACCACCAAGGCGGTGGGCAGCGGCACCGGCCTCGGCCTGCCGACGGTGTACGGCATCGTCACCGGGCAGGGCGGCGCCATGAATGTGGAGAGCCGGCCCGGCGCCGGCAGCACCTTCGAGGCCTATCTGCCCCTGACCGAGGAACCGGTGGTGGATGAGGAGGAGATCGCCGAGGCATCGGCCTTGTGGGGGCGCGGCGAGACCATCCTCGTGGTCGATGACGAGACGCCGCTGGTGCTGCTGCTGGAGGAGATGCTGGCCGCCCTGCGCTACGAGCCGGTCGGCTTCGACAGCAGCGCCGCCGCCCTGGCCGCCTTCCGCGCCGACCCCGACCGCTTCGACCTGGTCCTGACCGACGCGCTGATGCCGGAGGTGACGGGGATCGCGCTGGCCGCCGAGGTGCATCGCCTCCGTCCCGGCCTGCCGATCCTGCTGATGACCGGCCATTTCGGCGGCCTCGATGCCGCCGAGATCGAGGCGGCCGGGATCCTCAAGGTCCTCCGGAAGCCGCTGCGGTCGCGGCTGCTGGCGGAAAGCCTGTCCTCGTGCCTGGCGCCCGCGGACAGCGAGCACGTCTGAGGCGGCCGGGCCGGTCGTCCCGGCCCGGCATGATCCGCAGGATCAGGACGCCGACGCGTCGCCCGACCCCATCGCCTGGCTGCCCTGCACCGCCGCCAGCGCCGCGGCCGCGATCTCGCCGCGCAGCCAGCTGTGGTCCGGGTCGCGATGGCGCCGCTCGTGCCAGATCAGCGCCACCTCGTAGGGCGGCAGCTCCAGCGGCGGCTCGACGACCGCGAGCGGCATCATGGCGGCGATGCGGGTGGCGACGCGATGGGGCACGGTCAGCACCAGGTCGGTCTCGGCGATCATCGCCGGCGCCGTCAGCATGTTGGGCACCAGCATCGGGTCGCGATCCGGCAGGTTCAGCTTGGCGAGCCCGTCATAGACCTGGCCGAAGCCGTCCTCGGAGCCCGAGGCGATCACGGCATGGCGCAGTCTCGAGAAGCTTTCGATGGTCCATTCCTGCGCCAGGGCCGGATGGTCCTGCCGCAGCAGGCAGGCAAAGCGGTCGGAGTACAGGCTGCGCCGGAAATAGCCGGGCGGGGTGTCGCCGATCTGCCCGACGGCGAGGTCGATCTCGCCCAGCTCGAGCCGCCGCAGCGCGCCGGCCAGCAGCGGATCGGTGACGACGTCGAGCAGGGGCGCGCGCTCGCGCAGCCGCGGCAGCAGGCGCGGCAGCAGCACCAGCGCCTGGTGGTCGGGCATCGCCATCGTCGCCTTCGACCGCCATTCCCCGGGGGCGAAGCTGCGGGTCGTCACCATCTCGCGGATCGCCTCCAGCACCGACGGCAGCGCTGTGGCAAGGCGCTCGCCGCGCGGCGTCGGCGCCAGGCCGGTCGAGGTGCGGACCAGGATCTCGTCGTTGAACATGCCGCGCAGCCTGGACAGCGCCCGGCTCATCGCCGGCTGGCTCTGGCCGACATGCTGGGCGGCGTGGGTGACGTTGCGGTGCTCCAGCAGCGCGTCGAGCGCCACCAGAAGATTCAAGTCGACCGAGGCCAGATTCGGCATCGTCCGTTGCGGTGCGGCCTGGCGGCCGCCGACGATCAGGGCCGGCTGCGGCCGCTCCATCGAGGTCTTCCGGGTGAAAGCGAGTTCGGACATGGTTCTCCCCTCTCGCAGGAGAGGCCCGTGGGGATGGGCGCTCCTGTGACGGAACAGACGGGTCGTGGTGATGCCTGTCCGGCAGTGGCCCGCCGGTCGGCTCGTGCTGATGTCGCCGGACCGGGAGGGCCCCCGATCCGGGCCGGTGGGAACCACCGGCTGCAGGAGCCAAGTGTCGTCAGCCGCGTTAATTGCGGATTTCAGAACCGGCCGAAATCGTTACAGATGAAATCCGGCGCCCGCTGCTGTTCCCGCGGGAACAGATGCGTCTCGGATGCGTCCTCAGGGACAGCCTGGCGCCGGTGCCTAAATTGCCCGCGCCGGGTCCGGCTTGTGAACATCCGTCAGGCACATGGTGGCATCCGGTTTGGGGTCGTCAGCTCCGGTTCCGCCAGACGCGGCGGCGGCGCACGGCCCCGTCGTGACCCAGCGCGCAGAACCCGGCGCCCTGGAAGTGGTCGGTCACCTCGGGCAGGGGCGAGACCTTGGGCTGGAAGGCCTCCGGCGCGGCGAAGTCGACCGTGCGGTCCTGCGGCCGGTAGCCCAGCGCGGTCGCCACCGAATTGTCCCACCACGCCGCGTCGGTGGCCGAGACGCCGTAGACGGTGGTGCAGTCGATCTCGGGATGCTCCAGGCCGATCAGCACCAGCTGGGCCAGGTCGCGCGGGCTGATCCATACCGCCAGGCCGCGGGGGTCGAACGGCCGCTCGCCGGCATTGCCGATGCGGATCGCCAGGGTGCGGATGCCGGCCTTCTCGAAATACACCCCGGCCTCCAGCTCGCCCCAGCATTTGCTGAGGCCGTAGAGGCTGTCCGGCCGCATCTGGTCCTCGACCCCGACGCTGGCGTCGCGCGGGTAGAAGCCGGTGACATGGTTGCTCGACGCCAGCACCACGCGGCCGATGCCGGCGCGGGCCGCCGCCTCATAGACATTGTGGGTGCCGAGCACGTTGACCCGCAGCATGTCCTCGGCCGCGCGCTCATTCGGATAGCCGGCGAAATGGACGATGGCGTCGGCGCCCTCGACCGCCGCGGTCAGCGCCGCCAGGTCGGTGATGTCGATGGAACTCCAGCTCTCATGCTCCGCCAGCGGGCTGGGGTCGACGACATCGAGGATGTGCACCGCCGCGATGCGGCCCGTCAGCGCCCGGCGCAGCACCCGGCCGACATTGCCCGAGCCGCCGGTCAGCACGATCGACTTGGCGGAGGTGGCGGCCGCAAGGGCTTCGGCGCCGGCGGGGCCACTGCCGGGCGGGACGTCTGAAATCAAGATCACACTCCTTCGAACATCCGCTGCCGGGCATTCAGCACGTGCCGGCGCATGGCTTCGGCCGCGGCTCCGGCGTCGCGCCGGCGGATCGCCTGGACGATCGCGACATGCTCGTCCTGCACCGCCCGGATCCGCTCCGGCGTCCGCATCCGGCTCAGGTGGCGGGTGATGTTCATGCCGACGGCGATGTGCGAGGCCAGCGAGGACTGCACGGCGACGTGATAGGGGTTGCGCGTCGCCCGGGCGACCGCCTCATGGAAGCGCCGGTCCTCGTCGGCCCCGAGCTCGCCATTGCCGAGGCAGGCTTCCAGGGCTTCGAGCGCGTCCTCGATCTCGCGCAGATCCTCCGCCTCCCAGCGCTCGGCGGCGAGCGCGGCGGCGACGGCCTCGAGCCCGGCGCGGAACTCGAAGCAGCGCTGCACATCGGCCAGCGAACGGACCTGGGCGAAGCGCAGCACCGCCAGGTCCGGCTGCCGCCGGACATAGGAGCCGGAGCCCTGGCGCGAGACCACCAGCCCGTCCTGCCGCAGCCGGCCCAGCGCCTCGCGCACCACCGGCCGCGACGCGCCGAATCGCACCGACAGTTCCGATTCCGAGGGCAGTCGGCTGTTCACGGCGAAATCGCCATGCGCGATCAGCGACACGATGCCGTCATAGACCACCTCGCTCAGCCGGGCCGGCGGCCCGCCGTCCCGCGGCAATAGGCCAGCATCGCCGTCCGTGCCACTCATGCCCGCCATCCCCCCGCCGGCAAGTTGTCAAGATTGATCACGGCTGTGATCCGCCTGGCCTTCGCGCCGAAATGGTCCACCCTCGCCTGGACTCACCGGTCTTTCCGCTGTTTGCGCTGCAGCAATCCCGGACGACAGAAAACATCCGGAACAAGGCCATTGCGGTTGTGATTTGTCAATATTTGTAATATGACCGGAGCGGCAAAGGAAGCGGGTCGGCACGCATGGCGAAGCCGGATCCGACGCAGCACACAGGGGAGGGTCCCAGGATGGACGACAAGCTCAGCGCCTCGCCGCACGTGTTCGCCCGACGCATGGTTCTGAAGGGTCTCGCCGGGGTGGCGGCGCTGCCGCTGGCCGTGCGCCTCGCCCATGCCCAGGCCGCCAAGGGCGAGGCCCCGGATCTGGCGCAGCTGGCGAAGGACGGCAAGCTGCCGCCGCTGGCCGAGCGGCTGCCGGCCAACCCGCTGGTGGTGCAGCCGCTGACCAGGGTCGGCACCTATGGCGGCACGCTGCATCGCGGCCTGCGCGGCTCGTCCGACCACAACGGCATCCTGCGCATGGTCGGCAACCAGGGCCTGGTGCGCTGGAACCTCGAATTCACCAAGGCCCTGCCCAACCTGGCGGAGAGCTGGGACATCAACGCCGACGCCACCGAGTTCGTGTTCCATCTGCGCAAGGGCACGAAATGGTCGGACGGCCAGCCCTTCACCGCGGACGACATCGTCTTCTCGATCGAGGACTGCGCCAAGAACTCCGAGCTCTACGGCTCCGTCCCGTCGCAGCTCGCCATCACCGGCAAGCCGGTCGTCGTCAGCAAGGTCGACGACGCCACGGTCAAGTTCACCTTCGCCGCGCCCTACGCCACCTATCTGGAGACGCTGGCGACCCCGCTGGGCCAGCACCCGACGCTGTTCGCCAAGCACTACGCCAGCCAGTTCCATCCCAAGTACAACGACAAGGTCGGCGAGCTGGTGACGCAGGCCAAGCTGTCGAAGTGGACCGATCTGTTCCGGGCCAAAAACGGCGACATCGAGATCCCGCAGCGCTGGGGCAATGCGGAGAAGCCGACCCTCGACCCCTGGGTGATCGCCGAGCCCTATGTCGGCGGCGCCACCCGCGTGGTGATGAAGCGCAACCCCTATTTCTGGCAGGTCGACACCGAGGGCAACCAGCTGCCCTATGTCGACGAGCTCTATTTCGGCATCTCGCAGGACGTCGAATCGCTGCTGCTCGACGCCATCTCCGGCAAGCTCGACATCCAGGAGCGGCACGTCAGCGCGCTCCAGAACAAGCCGACGCTGTCGCAGAACCGGGAGAAGGGCGGCTACCGCCTGATCGAGCTCGAACCCTCGGCGGCGCAGGCCTGCCAGATCTACCTGAACATCTGCCACAAGGACCCGAAGCTGCGGGCCTTCTTCAGCCAGAAGGAGGTGCGCCAGGCGCTGTCCCTCGGCATCGACCGGCAGGAGATCATCGAGCTGGTCTATTTCGGCCAGACCGAGCCCTACCAGACCGGGCCGCGGCCGAGCCATCCCTGGTACCATGAGAAGCTCGGCCGGCAGTTCACCGAGTTCGCTCCGGACCAGTCGGCCGCCATCCTGGACAAGGCCGGCTACAAGGCCGGCGGCGACGGCCTCCGCCTGCATCCCGACGGCAGCAAGATCTTCTTCGCCATCGACGTCATCCCGACCCTCAATCCCGACCTGGTCGACGTGCTCGAGCTGGTGAAGCGGCACTGGGCGGCGATCGGCATCGACATCAAGGTCAACACCATCGAGCGCGCGCTGTACTACACCCGCGGCGACAGCAACGACCACGACGCCGCGGTGTGGCCGGGCTCGGGCGGGCTCGACCCGATGTTCGACCCGCGCGACTTCTTCGCCCAGCACCCGCAGGGCTCGCGCTACGCCATCCCTTGGACGCTGTGGTACGTTTCGAACGGCCAGTCGGGCGAGGAGCCGCCGGAGAGCCAGAAGCAGCGCATGAAGCTGTTCGACGAGGCGCGCGGCACCGCCGATCTCGACAAGCGCGGCGCGATCATGAAGCAGCTGTTCGACCTGACCGCCGAGGCGTTCGAGACGGTCGGCGTCTGCCTCGCCGCCAACACCTTCGGCGTGGTCAAGACCAACCTGATCAACGCGCCGGAGAAGGAGCCGGATTCCTGGACCTGGCCGAATCCCGGCCCGGCCATGCCGCAGCAGTTCTTCTTCTCGAGCTGACGCGTCAGCCCGGGAAGCCGGCTTCCTCCGTCGCTCAGCGTTCGTTCCGAGGAGAGACCCGGATGCTCCGCTTCATCGCCAAGCGTCTGCTGTGGATGGTGCCCGCTCTGTTCGCGGTCAGCTTCCTGGCCTTCGTCCTGATCCAGCTGCCGCCCGGCGACTTCGTGACCAGCTATGTCGCGACGCTCGCCGCCTCGAACGAGATCGTCGACCAGAACGCGGCGGCGGCGCTGCGCGAGCGTTTCGGCCTGAACGACCCGATGCTGTGGCAGTACGCGAAGTGGATCGGCGGCATCATCACCCGCGGCGATTTCGGCCTGTCCTTCGAATGGCAGCAGCCGGTCAGCGACCTGATCTGGGAACGCATGGCGCTGACCCTGGTGCTGACCCTCGCCACCCTGATCGCGACCTGGGCGATCGCGCTGCCGATCGGGGTCTATTCCGCGGTGCGCAAATACTCGATCGGCGACAGCATCGTCACGATCATCACCTTCGCCGGGCTGGCCATCCCGTCCTTCCTGCTGGCGCTGGTGCTGATGTATGTCGCCGCCATCGAGTTCGGGCAGGACGTCAGCGGCCTGTTCTCGCCGGCATACGAGAACGCGCCCTGGAGCATCGCCAAGACCATCGACCTGCTGCAGCACCTGTGGATCCCGGTCCTGATCCTGGCCGTCTCGGGCACGGCCAGCCTGATCCGGGTGATGCGGGCGAACATGCTGGACGAGATCCATAAACCCTACGTCACCACGGCGCGCGCCAAGGGCCTGTCCGAGTTCCGCCTGCTGATGAAATACCCGGTGCGGGTCGCCCTCAACCCGTTCATCTCCACCCTGGCCTGGCTGCTGCCGAACCTGGTCTCCGGCTCGATCGTGGTGGCGATCGTGCTGAACCTGCCGACGGCGGCGCCGCTCTTGCTGCAGTCGCTGATGGCGCAGGACATGTATCTGGCCGGCGCCTTCGTGCTGCTGATCTGCGCCCTGACGCTGATCGGGGCGCTGATCAGTGACATCCTGCTGGCGCTGGTCGACCCGCGCATCCGCCTCGAATAGCCGGGAGGGGCCTGCATGACCGACATCGCGACCGTCGCGCCCGCCGGCCAGCTCGCCGTCGCCTCCCAGTGGCAGCTGATCTGGTGGGCCTTCCGCCGCCACCGGCTGGCCATGGCCTCGCTGGTGATCGTGGTGATCCTCTATGTGATCGCGGTCGTGCCCGGCCTGTTCGCGATCAACGACCCGAGCCAGCAGAATGCCCGCGCCGCCTTCCACCCGCCGCAGGCGATCCATCTGTTCGACCGGGCAGAGGACGGCAGCCTGCAGGTCGGCCTGTACTTCCACCCGCACAAGTTGGCCCGCGATCCCGAGACGCTGGCCGCGATCTACCAGGAGGACCCGGCGCGCAAGATCGCGATCTCGCTGTTCGGCCGCGGCTACACGTATTCGGTGCTCGGCCTGTTCACCACCGACCTGCACCTCGTCGCCTCGGCCGATCCGAAGCAGCCGCTGTTCCTGTTCGGCACCGACCGGCTGGGCCGCTGCGTCTGGAGCCGGATCATGCAGGGCGCCCAGATCTCGCTGTCGGTCGGCCTGCTCGGCGTGTTCCTGTCGCTCGCCATCGGCCTCGTCCTCGGCGGCATCTCCGGCTATTATGGCGGCCGGCCGGACTTCGTGATCCAGCGCGTGATCGAATTCGTGCTGGCTTTGCCGACGATCCCGATCTGGCTGGCCATGGCCGCCGCCCTGCCGCAGGACTGGCCGGCGATCACCCAGTATTTCATGATCACCGTGATCCTCTCGCTGACCGGCTGGGCCCAGCTGGCCCGCGTCGTCCGCGGCCGCTTCCTGTCGCTCAGGACCGAGGAGTTCGTCACCGCCGCCCGGCTCGACGGCTGCAGCGAGGGGCGGATCATCTTCCGGCACATGATGCCGAGCTTCCTCAGCCACATCATCGCCTCGGTGACGCTGGCGATCCCGGCCATGATCCTGGCCGAGACGGCGCTGTCCTTCCTCGGCCTCGGGCTGCAGCCGCCGACCATCTCCTGGGGCGTGCTGCTGCGCGAGGCGCAGAACATCCGGTCGATCGCGACCGCGCCCTGGCTGTTCGCGCCCGGCGCCTTCGTCGTGGTCGCGGTGATGGCGCTCAACCTGCTCGGCGACGGCCTGCGCGATGCGGCCGACCCCTACAACAAGTGATGGCCCCGATGTCGACACCCCCGGTGCCGTTCCACGGCCGCCCCAAGCCCGTCCTGGCGGTGCGCGACCTGGTGACCCATTTCCCGACCCGCGCCGGGCTGGTCAAGGCGGTCGACGGCGTGTCCTTCATGGTCGAACGCGGCAAGACGCTCTGCGTCGTCGGCGAAAGCGGCTCGGGCAAGAGCGTCACCGCGCGCTCGATCCTGCAGATCGTCGATACGCCCGGCCGCATCGTCTCCGGCGAGATGGTGCTGAACCGCGCCGACGGCAGCAGCGTCGACCTCGCCAAGCTGCACCCGCGCAGCCGGGCGATCCGTCGGGTGCGCGGCCGCGAGATCGCGATGATCTTCCAGGAGCCGATGTCGTCGCTGTCGCCGATCCACACGGTCGGCGACCAGATCATGGAGGTGCTGCGCCTGCATCTCGGCATGAGCAAGGCCGCGGCCCGGGCGCGGACGATCGAGCTCCTGAAGCAGGTCGAGATCCCGCGGCCGGAGCGGGCGATCGATCGCTACACCTTCGAATTCTCCGGCGGCATGCGCCAGCGCGCCATGATCGCCATGGCGCTGGCCTGCAACCCGCAGCTGCTGATTGCCGACGAGCCGACGACCGCCCTTGATGTCACCACCCAGGCCGAGATCCTCGACCTGATCAAGCGGCTGCAGGCCGAATTCGGCATGGCGGTGCTGTTCATCACCCATGACATGGGCGTGGTGGCCGAGATCGCCGACGACGTGCTGGTGATGTACCAGGGTCGGGTGATGGAGCACGGCTCCGTCGACCGCATCTTCCACGCGCCGGAAGACCCCTACACCAAGATGCTGATCGGCTCGGTCCTCAAGCTCGAGGACAAGGCCGAGATCCGCCTCCGGCGCCCCGCGCTGCCGGCCGACCGGCCGCCGGTGGTCGAGGTCGAGGGGCTGAAGATGCAGTTCGGCACCGGCAGCGCCGCCTTCGCGGCCGTCGACGACGTGTCGCTGCAGGTGAGGGCGGGGGAGACGCTCGGCATCGTCGGCGAATCCGGCTCCGGCAAGACCACCATGGGGCGCTGCCTGCTGCGCGTCTACGACCCGACCGGCGGCGCCATCCGCTATCGCCGGGCCGACGGCGCCGTGGTCGACCTGGCCAAGGCCGACAAGCCGACGCTGTCGGCCTGCCGGCGCGAGATCCGGATGATCTTCCAGGACCCGGTCTCCTCGCTCAACCCGCGCATGACCGTGGCACAGGTGATCGGCGAGCCGCTGCTGGTCAACGGCATCGCCAGGGGCAAGGACCTCGACGAGCGCGTCGCCGGGCTGATGCGCCAGGTCGGGCTCGAACCCGCCTGGCGCGAGCGCTACCCGCACGCCTTCTCCGGCGGCCAGCGCCAGCGCATCGGCATCGCCCGGGCCATCGCGTTGAACCCCCGCGTCATCGTCGCCGACGAGGCGACCTCGGCGCTCGACGTCTCGCTGCGCTTCCAGGTGCTGGACCTGTTGCTGAAGCTGCAGGACGAGCTCGACCTCGCCTACATCTTCATCAGCCACGACATCGGCGTGATCCGCTACATGTGCGACCGCGTCGGCGTGATGTATCGCGGCCGGCTGGTCGAGATCGGCCAGGCCGACGAGGTCTGCGAGGCGCCGACCCACGACTACACAAGGGCGCTGATCTCCGCCGTGCCGCGGCCCGATCCGCGCCGCCGCAGCATCCACAACCGCATCCGGTACACCGAACCCTCCGAGCGGAGCCTCGCGCTATGAAGATCACCGACATCCGGACCTTCCTGATGCAGGCCGGCCCGCCTGACCCCGACAAATGGGCGACGGACGGCCGGTCCGACGATTCGGCGATCGCGGAGGGCAAGCTCGGCGGCTTCCGCAACTGGCTGTTCGTCAAGGTCTATACCGACGCCGGCATCGTCGGCATCGGCGAATGCTCCGGCTGGCCGCGGGTGATCGAGACCGCGGTGCAGGATTTGAAGGCCCTGCTGGTCGGCGAGGACCCGACGCATATCGAGCGGCTGTGGCAGAAGATGCAGGTCGCGACGATGGGGCACGGCATGCTCGGCACGGTCGGCGCCGGCGCCATGACCGGCATCGACGTCGCGCTGTGGGACATCAAGGGCAAGGCGCTCGGCGTCCCGGTGTGGAACCTGCTCGGCGGCAAGATGCGCGACCGGGTGCCGATCTACTCCCACGCCAACACGGCCGAGGCGGCGCTGGCGGTGAAGAGCCACGGCATCCGGACCATCAAATGCGGCGGCGTCGCCGACCCGGTGCGCAAGGTGGCGATGCTGCGCGAGGCGGTGGGCGACGAGGTCGACATCGCCATCGACCTGCATGGCCCGCCCTGGCTGACCCCGGCCGATGCGGCCCGGCTGGCGCGGGCGCTCGAACCCTACAACCTGCTGTGGATCGAGGACCCGATCGCGCCGGACAACCTGGACGGCTACAAGCGCATCCGCGACGCCGCCCATGTGCCGCTGGCGGCGGGCGAGCGCATGGCGACGATCTTCGGCGAGCGCGAGCTGATCGAGCGCGACCTGGTCGACGTGATCCAGCCCGACACCGGGCGGGCCGGCGGCCTGACCCAGATGCGGAAGATCGCGGCGATGGCGGAGGCGCACCACATCATGATGGCGCCGCATTCCGGCTCGCTCGGCCCGGTCGCGGAATACGCGGCCATCCATCTTCTGGCCGCGATCCCGAACGGGCTGATCCTGGAGCGGCTCGATGCCGACTGGCCGGGCCGGGCCCGGACGGTGGTGCCGCATCCGCTGCAGCAGGATGGCTCGATCGCCGTGCCCGACACGCCCGGCCTCGGCTGCGACATCGACGAGGACTTCGTCGCGCGCTTTCCCAGCGAGCGCAACGTCGCCGTGCCGGGATCCGACCGGTCCTACACGCCGGGCACCCACCAGGAGCACGTCTATGTCCAGACGCGGCTCCGGCGGGCGCCGTACTTCAACGGGCGCTAGGGCGGCGGCTTGGCAGGTTGGAACGAAGCAGATGGATGGGCCGAGGCCACCCCCTCACCTGAGATCACACATCGGCAGAGTGAGCTTTTTTAAGTCCCCCCTCCCCTTGCGGGAGGGGGGCAGGGGGAGGGGTCTGCGCGCGAATGGGCAGGGCACCGAACTCGCCATCCGTGCCGGCCTGTGACGGTCCAGGCCGGGTCGAGCCGAGAAAACCCCCTCCCCCTATCCCCCTCCCGCGAGGGGAGGGGGGACTCAAAAGGAGGCGAAAGCCGTGATGGGAGGGTGAGGGGGAGTGGGGCCGTCTCAGACGCTCCAGCGCGACACCTCGCGCTCGAGCGTCTCCCGGTCTGCGGCATCGAGGGCAGGCAGGCCCGGCAGGCGCACCGCGCCGGCCGGAAGGCCGAGCAGGCCCAGCGCCTCCTTGACCACGGTGACGTTGGCGCCGTTGCCGTAGCGGGTGCGCAGCGTCTCGAAGCGGGCGATCTCGCTGACCAGGGCGCGGGCTCTGGCATAGTCGCCCGCCTCCAGCGCCGCATGGATGGCCAGCGACCGGGCCGGGTCGACATTGACCAGGCCGGAGGTGAAGCCGCGGGCGCCGAGGGCGTAGAACGGCGCCGCCCAGCCCTCGGCCAGGCCGCAGACCCAGACGGCGGTGCCGGCATCGCTCGACCGCACGCATTCGGCCAGCAGCATCAGGTTGGTGCTGGCGAACTTCACGCCGACGACATTGGGGTGGTTGGCGACCGACAGCAGGTCGGCCAGGCCCATGGCGTCGGACCGGACATAGGCGACCAGCGGCAGGTCGACCGCATCCGCGATCGCCCGGAAATAGGCGGCCTGCGCCTGCGGCGCGGCGAAGGGGTCGAGCGGCTGGTGCGACATGATCGCATTCGCCCCGGCCTCCTTGGCGCGGCGGCCCAGCGCGATCGCCTCGGTCAGCGACCGGCCGACGGCCGCAACGACGTTGCTGCGGCCCCGGGCGGCGGACACCGCGGTGTCGTGCACCAGCCGGACCTCGTCGGGCGACAGGGCGTAGAACTCGCCGGTATTGCCGGCAGCGACAATGTTGTGGATTCCGCCGGCGACGATGCGCTCGACGATGCGGCCGGTCAGATCCGCGTCGACGCCGCCATCGGCTGCATAGGCGGTCGCGTGCACGCCCGAGATGCCGCACAGCGCGCGCCGCAGGCCGTTCTGGTTGTCCATTCTTCGCTACTCCTTCCGGCGCGCGAACGCCGTCTGCACGTGTTGCCGGCCCGACCGCACGATGTGGTCGCGCATCGCCCGTTCGGCCGCGTCCTCGTCGCGCGCTTCGAGGGCCGCGAGGATGCTCAGATGCTCCTGCAGCGCGCGCTCCCGCTCGTCGGCATCGTTCAGCAGGAAGCGGCGCGTCGCCTTGTCGTAGACCAGTTGCCCGGCCAGCAGCCGCTGCAGGTAGCGGCAGCCCGACGCCGTGTGGATGGTGTCGTGGAAGGTCTCGTTCAGCGCGATCAGCCGGCGCACCACGCCCGCCGCCGTTGCCTGGCGCATGCTCTCCCCGACCGCGCGCAGCTCCGCGATCTCCTCATCCGTGATCCGCGCCGCCGCCAGGCGGGCGATCATGCTCTCCAGCGCCGCGCGCGCCAGCGCCATCTCCTCGGCCTGGGCGGCATCGAAGGTGATGCGGATGCCGCGGCGCGGCTCGGTCCGCACCAGCCCTTCCAGCTCCAGCCGGCGCAGCGCCTCCTTCAGCGGCGTGGTGCTGACGCCCAGCTCCGCCGCCGCCTGGCGCTCGTTCAGCAGCGAGCCGGTCGGCAGCTGGCCGGAGATGATGGCCTGGCGCAGCTGCTCGTGAACGTGCTCGCGCAGCCCCTTCAGCATGTTGGGATCGAGGGATGTCAGGGGGCGGTGCACGCTGTCCTCTTGCTGGATCGGGCGGCTTCCGGCGCCGGCAATTTCTTGAGACTTGATATATCAGGTCTCATCAGGTTAAGTCTAGCCGCGAGGAAGCAACAGGGCCTGGGAAGGATACGCGGCGTGAAGATCGACCGTCTGCGGACCTATATGACGCGCGACAAGGACCGTCCGCGTCTGCTCGTCGCCATCGACACCGATGACGGCCTGACCGGCTGGGGCGAGTGCTACAACCATGGCCCCGACCGGGCGCTGGCGCCGTTGCTCGACTACCTGTTCACCTTCCTGCAGGGGCAGGACCCGCGGCGGATCGAGTACATCGTCCAGTACCTGATGCAGCAGACCCGCTTCCCGCCCGGCGCGCTGACCCTGGCGGCGATCTCGGCGATCGACCATTGCCTGTGGGACATCTCGGCCAAGGCGCTCGGCGTCCCGGTCTACATGCTGCTCGGCGGCAACGTCCGTGACCGCGTGCGCGTCTATGCCGGCGTCTACACCGCCCCCGACGCCCCGGCCGCGCGGGAGGAGTTCGACCGGCTGAACGAGGCCTGGGGCCTGACCGCCTTCAAGCTCAGTCCCTACCGCATCAACATCTACGAGAACCGCTGGGGCGAGGTGGTGCGCACCAGCGCCGAGTATTTCCGCTCGCTGCGGGAGACGGTGCGCAGCGACTACGAGATCGCCTTCGACGCCCATGCCCGCATCTTCGAGCCGCACCAGGCGGTGCAGCTCGGCAACGCGCTGGCCCCCTACGACCCGCTGTTCTTCGAGGAGCCGATCCGGCCGGAGAATGTCGAGGTCTGGGGCGACATCAAGCGGCAGATGGCCTGCACCCTGGCGACCGGCGAGTCGCTGTACAACCGTTTCGAGTTCCTGCGGCTGCTGTCCCATCGCGGCGCCGACATCATCCAGCCCGACATCTGCGTCGTCGGCGGCCTGCTGGAGATGCGCAAGATCGCGGCGATCGCCGAGGCGCATTACGTCACGGTCGCGCCGCACAACCCGATGGGCCCGCTGGCCACGGCGGTGAACCTGCATTTCTCCGCCGCCCAGCCGAATTTCCGCATCCTCGAATACCGGCTGCCGCACGGCCCCAACTACACGTTCCAAGCCGGGGGCGAGGCTGGCGGCGGCGCCGAGCGGAGCGACCCCTCGGCCGGCGCCTGGTACGTGAAGGACCCGTATCTCCCTCGCGACGGCTATCTCGAGCTGCGCCCCGACCGTCCGGGCTGGGGCGTCGAGATCGACGAGGAGGTGCTGAAGACCGATGGCTACATCCATTGGGAGCGCCGCGTCGGCCGCCGCCCGGACGGATCGTCGGCGTTTCCGTAACAACCAAGAAGGCGGGCATCCGCCGCAACAGGGAGGACGAAATGAGACTGTCCCTACTGGCCGCGACCACGGCCCTGGCGCTCGCCTTCGGTGCGTCCGGCGTGCAGGCGGCGTCGCCGGCCAATGCACTGGTCATCGGCACGCAGCTCAGCGCCGTGCCCTCGCTCGACCCGGCGGCGATCAACGCGCGCACGCCGTCCGAGGTGGTGTCGAACCTCTACGACAACCTCGTGATGGTGACGCCCGACGACCTCGTCACGATCCGGCCGATGCTGGCCGAGAGCTGGGTCGTCTCCGACGACAAGCGCAGCATCACCCTGACGCTGCGCCAGGGCGTCACCTTCGTCTCCGGCAACCCGGTGACGGCGGAGGACGCGGCCTGGACCATCCAGCGCGTCATCAAGATGGGGCAGGTCGGGTCGACCGACATCGCGCTCTGGGGCTTCACCAAGGACAATGTCGAGCAGCTGGTCCAGGCCAAGGACGAGCGGACCCTGGTCATCAGCCTGCCGCAGCCGGTGTCGACCGATCTCGTGCTCTATTCCCTGGCCGGCGCCTCGCTCGGCATCATCGACAAGAAGACGGCGCTGTCGCACGAGCAGAACGGCGACCTGGCCCAGAACTGGCTGAAGGCGAACAGCGCCGGCAGCGGCCCCTACAAGCTGACGACGTGGCGGCCGAACGACATCCTGCTGTGCGACGCGCGGCCGGACTATTGGGGCGGCGCGCCGGCGATGAAGCGCGTGGTCATGCGCCACGTGCCGGAATCCGGCAACTTGCGGCTGCAGGTCGAGGCCGGCGACATCGATGTCGGCCAGTACATGGCGAACAGCGACATCGAGGCGCTGAAGGCCAAGGGCGCCGTGGTCGATCCCGGGCCGGGCCTCGGCTTCTACTACATGGCCATGAACACGCAGGACCCGGACCTCGCCAAGCCCAAGGTGCGCGAGGCGTTCCAGCACATCATCGACTGGAAGCCGCTGGCCGAGACCACGATGAACTTCAACGGCTTCCCCTGGCAGTCGATCATCCCCAAGGGCATGCCCGGCGCGCCGACGGGCGAGCCGACCGGCTACCAGTACGATCCCGAGCTGGCCAGGAAGCTGCTGGCCGAGGCCGGCTATCCGGACGGGCTGAAGAAGACGCTGTACCCGTCGGGCGACGCGCTCTTGAAGATGGCGGTGGCGCTGCAGGCCAGCGCCAAGAAGGCCGGGGTCGAGTTCGAGGTCGTGCCCGGCGAGCATGTGCCGGATTTCCGCGCCCGCCGCTACCAGGTGCTGGTCGGCAATTCCGGCTCGCGGCTGCCCGACCCGTTCGGCACGCTGGTGCAATACGCCTACAACCCGGACAACCGCGACGAGGCGAAGCTCGGCGGCTACTACCTCTGGCGCACCGCGCTCGACGCGCCCGAGCTGACCCAGCTGGTCACCCAGTCCAAGAGCGAGACCGACCCGGCCAAGCGGGCGCAGCTGTTCACCGAGATCGACCAGAAGTTCAAGGAGATGGTGCCATCGCTGGTGATCGTGCTGCAGCGCACCGATCCCTATGTCATCCGCCAGGGGATCACCGGCTATGCCGGCAACCCGACCTGGTCGACGCGCTGGCTCGACGTCAAGAAGAACTGAGGCGGCTGGCCCATGACGACGATCGACACGTTCAACCGGCCCGCGCGCTTCCTGCGCATGCGGCGCCTGTCGGGCCGCACTTTGTCGATCGTCGTCACCCTGGTCGGGCTGATGCTGCTGACCTTCTCGATGGGGCGGCTGCTGCCGGCCGACCCGGTGCTGGCGGTGACGGGGTCGGAGGTCGACAGCGCCACCTATGACCGGGTGTACCAGGAACTCGGCCTCGACCAGCCGGTGTGGTGGCAGTTCCTGTCCTATGTCGGCCGGGTCGTCACCGGCGATCTGGGCCGGTCGCTGACCACCGGGCAGTCGGTCTCGGCCGACCTGCTCAGCGTCTTCCCGGCCACCATCGAGCTCGCCCTCGTCGCCATCCTGTGCGGCACGCTGGTCGGGGTGCCGCTCGGCGTCGTCGCCGCGGTCAACCGCGGCAAGCCGATCGACCATGTCGCCCGGGTGATCGGCCTGGCCGGCCATTCGGTGCCGATCTTCTGGCTCGGCCTGATCGCGCTGATCGTGTTCTACGCCAAGCTGCAATGGGTCGCCGCCTCGGGCCGGATCGACATCCTCAACGAAGGCATGGTCCCGCCGATCACCGGGCTGCTGCTGCTCGACACGGCGCTGCAGGGCGAATGGGACGTGTTCCGCGACGCGCTCGACCACATCATCCTGCCCGGCGCCGTGCTCGGCTACTACTCGGTCGCCTATATCAGCCGCATGACCCGCAGCTTCATGCTCGAGCAGCTGGGCCAGGAATACATCGTCTCCGCCCGGGCCAAGGGCGTGTCCCGCCGGCGGATGATCTGGGCCCACGCCTTCAAGAACATCCGCGTGCAGCTGCTGACCGTCATCGCGCTGACCTTCGGCGGGCTGCTCGACGGCGCGGTGCTGATCGAGACGGTGTTCGGCTGGCCCGGCCTCGGCCAATACCTCACCCGGGGGCTGAAGATGAACGACATGAACGTGGTGATGGGCGCGGTGCTGCTGATCGGCATCACCTTCCTCGCCATCAACATCATCTCCGACCGCCTCTACCGCATCCTGGACCCGCGCACCCGATGACCGCGACCTTCACCGACGGCGGCCTGCGAGCCTGGCTGAAGACGGACGCGCCGCGCACCGTCTTCCAGTCGGCGATGCAGCAGCTGTATCGCGGCTGGCGGCGCTTCGCCACGCATCCGCTCGGGCTCGTGGGGCTCGCCGTCATCCTGCTGCTGGTGATCGCGGCGATCGCGGCGCCCTGGCTGACCTCCTACGACCCGATCGCGCAGGACATGGTCAACCGGCTGCAGCCGCCCTCGGCGGCGCATTGGTTCGGCACCGACGAGTTCGGCCGCGACGTCTTCGCCCGCGTCGTCTACGGCGCCCGGACGACGATCTACATCATCCTGCTCGTCACCGTCATCGTCGCCCCGATCGGCCTGCTGATCGGCGCCTGCGCCGGTTATCTCGGCGGCTGGGCCGACGAGGTGCTGATGCGGGTCACCGACATCTTCCTGTCCTTCCCCGGCCTGGTGCTGGCGCTGGGCTTCGCCGCGGCGCTGGGCCCCGGCATCACCAACGCCATCATCGCCATCGCCCTGACCGCCTGGCCGCCGATGGCCCGGCTGGCCCGGGCCGAGGCGCTGAGCCTGCGGAAGGCCGACTTCATCGCCGCGGTGCGGCTGCAGGGGGCGTCGAAGACCCGGATCATCACCCGCCACATCCTGCCGATGTGCCTGCCCTCGCTGGTCGTGCGCCTGACCCTGAACATGGCCGGCATCATCCTGACCGCGGCGGGCCTCGGCTTCCTCGGCCTCGGGGCGCAGCCGCCGCTGCCGGAATGGGGCGCCATGGTCTCGACGGGGCGTGAATTCATGATCGACTGCCCCTGGGTGATCACCGCGCCCGGCATCGCCATCGCCGTGGTCAGCCTGGCCTTCAACCTGGCCGGCGACGCGCTGCGCGACGTGCTCGACCCGAGGTCCGGCGAATGAGCCCCCTGATCGAGGTCCGCAACCTCGGCATCGCCTTCGGCCGCGGCGACGCCGCCGTCCCGGTGGTGCGCGGCGTGTCCTTCACCCTCGGGCGCGAAAAACTCGGCATCGTCGGCGAGTCCGGCGCCGGCAAATCGACCGTCGGCCGCGCCCTGATGCGCCTGCTGCCGCCGGGCGCCCGGGTCACGGCCGACCGCATGGCCTTCCGCGACACCGACCTGCTCGCGGCCAGCGAGCGGCAGATGATGGCCCTCCGCGGCCGGCGCATGGGCCTGATCCTGCAGGACCCGAAATACTCGCTGAACCCGGTCGTGCCGGTCGGCGAGCAGATCGCCGAGGCCTGGCGGCTGCATCACAGGGGACCGGCCCGCGAGGCGCGCGAGCGCACCCTGGCGATCCTGGAGGCGGTGAAGATCCGCGATCCCGCCCGGGTCGCGCGCCTCTACCCGCACGAGATCTCCGGCGGCATGGGCCAGCGCGTCATGATCGCGATGATGCTGATCGCCGGCCCGGACGTGGTGATCGCCGACGAGCCGACCTCGGCGCTCGACGTCACCGTGCGGCTCGAGGTGCTGCACCTGCTGGACGAGCTGATCGAGAGCCGCGGCCTCGGCCTGATCCTGATCAGCCACGACCTCAACCTGGTCCGCCGCTTCTGCGACCGGGTCGTCATCATGTATGCCGGACGGGTGATGGAGACCCTGCCGGCCGCCGATCTCGACCGGGCCGAGCATCCCTACACGCGCGGGCTGCTGGCCTCGCTGCCCTCGATCCACCACGCCCAGGACCGGCTGCCGGTGCTGCGCCGCGATCCGACCTGGCTGGCCGCTGCCGGAGGCACGCCATGATCGAGGTCCGCGATCTCGCCGTGCGCTTCGCCGCCGACGCCCCGCCAGCGGTGGCCGGAATCTCCTTCGCCGTCGCGGCGGGCGAGACCTTCGGCCTGGTCGGCGAATCCGGCTGCGGCAAGTCGACGGTGCTGCGGGCTCTGGCTGGCTTGATCACCGACTATGCCGGGGAGGTGCGGCTCGACGGCACCGCGCTGCCGGCCGGCCGGCCGCGCGGCTTCTTCAAGCGGGTGCAGATGGTGTTCCAGGACCCCTACGGGTCGCTGCATCCGCGCCAGACCATCCAGGCCCAGCTGCTGGAGCCGCTGCGCAACCAGGGGCTCGTTCCGCCGGCGGATGCGGTCGGCGCGGCGCTGGACTCGGTCGGGCTGCCGCGCACCGCCGCCTTCCGCTACCCGCACCAGCTCTCCGGCGGGCAGCGCCAGCGGGTGGCGATCGCCCGCGCGCTGATGCTGCAGCCGGAGGTGCTGCTGCTGGACGAGCCGACCTCCGCCCTCGACGTCTCGGTGCAGGCGGAGATCCTCAACCTGCTGATGGACCTGCGGGCGCAGCGGGGCCTGACCTATATCCTGGTCAGCCACGACCTGGCCGTGGTCGCCCATATGTGCCACCGCATCGCGGTGATGCAGGGCGGCCGCATCGTCGACGGCTTCGACGCGGCGACTTTGCGCGCCGGCACGCCCGCGCACCCGTATACGCAGGAGCTGCTCGCCGCCAGCGAAGCCTATGGCGAAGCGCCGGCGGGCTGAGGTCTCACTGGAGCGTGCTGTGCTCATCCTCGGCCGCGTCTTCAGCAGGCACTGATGTCTCAGGCCGGGCTTGCGGTGCCGGTCCGCAATGATATCTAGTGATCCGGGAGGGACCGATGCCCCGCAGCTTCGCCCTTGGTGAGCGCTTCGAGGCGTTCATCGACCAGCAGGTCAAGAGCGGCCGCTACAACAACGCCAGCGAGGTCGTGCGCGACGGCCTGCGCATTCTGGAGGATCTCGAGCTCGTGCGTCAGAAACGCGTCGAGGAGATCCGCCAGTTGCTCGCCGAGGCCGAGGGCGACGATCTGATTCCCGCCGACCAGGTCTTCGACGAGCTGCGTCGCCGGTACAGGGGGGTGGCCGCCGGATCGGATGACGCGATCTGATCCAAGGTCATCCTGCTCTAAACACAATGTGCAGTTGTATTAATCTGCGATCACGTTCATGATACGTTCTATGGACGCGACGCAGACCGATTCGAACTCGCAGGCCCTGGCCGGCCCCCAGGAGGGGCAGGCGGCGCGGCATCTGCGCATGCTGGCCCTGGCGGTCGATATCCTGAGGGCGGTGATGGGGGCGGTCCACCGGCTACGCGGCCAGGATCACCCGCAAGGTGCGACCGGCGGCGCTGGCGGGCAAGTCGATCGTGACGCCGCTCTCCGTCCGCGGGGTGGCGGAGTCGTCGCCGATGCGCAGGTCCAGTACCCGGTCCGGGGCCAGCGACGGGAAGCGCAGCCAGGCGCCGGACGGCAGCTCCGGCGGCAGGGTGACGGCGATGTCGCCCTCGCCGAAGCGCAGCTGCGACAGCCGGCCGACGAGGTTCGTCTCCAGCAAGGTCCGGCTGCCGCGGCGCAGCGCCAGCACGCCGTCCGCGATGGCGACCGTCACCGCGCCGGCCGGGCTGGCGATCGGGCCCAGCGTCGCGTCGGCGCCGTCATTCACCAGCTCCCACCCGCCCCAGGGGTTGATGTCCATTACTTGGGCGACGCCCAGCGCCGGCATCAGCGCGCCCCAGCTGTAGAAGCCCTCGGTGTCCGGCTGGTCCATCGGCTCGCCGGTCTCGGCGTTGAAGTTCTCCGGGCACAGCCGGCGCTCGTCCCAGGCCCGGGCGAACAGGCGGACGCTGTCCTCGGCCAGCTTCACGGCCTCGGCCTCGAAGCCGTTGCGGCGCAGCCCGTGCCAGACCATCCAGTTCAAGGGCGGCCAGATCCGGCCGCGCCAGTAGGAATTGTCCTTCGCCGCCGGGTCGTCCCGCGTGGTGCCGGGGATGACGAAGGCGCCGCCGAAGGTGGCCGGGTCCGCGAGATGGGCCAGCAGCAGCTGCGCCTGCTCGGGCGAGGCGGCGCCGCAGATCAGCGGGTAGAAGCTGGTCGGCCCCAGGCTGCGCACGAAGTCGCCGGACCACAGCCGGTTGGCGAAGATGCCGCGGCTGTCGTCCCACAGCTCCGTCCCGATCTTCGCCCGGGTGCGCGAAGCGGTCTCGGCATGGGCCGCCGCGGCGGCGTCGTCGCCCAGCTCGGCCGCGATCCAGGACAGCACCTCGGCGTCGAAGGCCAAGAGGCTGTTCAGCCCGACATCCTCCGACCGCAGGGTGCGCGTCGCCGGGTCGTATTCCGCCTCGTCATGGATCGGCGAGTTGTCCATGCTGGATTCGTTCCGCGCGCCGAAGGAGGTGCCCTTGTACAGCCCCTCGCCGACATCCGAGGTGCCGTAGGACACGAGGCCGCGGCCGCGCGGGTCGCGCTCGCGCCACCACCAGGCGTGGTTGCGCGCCAGCGTGCCATAGGCCAGCTCCAGCATCGGCCGCGAGCGCGAGCGGAGATAGATCAGCCACAGCAGGAACGACCCGATCGGCAGCTGGGTGCGGTCGACCCAGGCGTCGTTGGCGGTCAGCAGGCAGGCGAGGTTGCCCTCCGGCGTGGCGCTGGCCAGCGACGCCGCCAGGTTCTCACGCGCCATCTCCTGGTCGAGATAGCCGGTGAGGAGCGCGTTGTAGAGCTGGTCGTTCAGCCAGACGCCGAAGCCGCCGAACTTGGACAGGTTCCAGTTCCGGCTGATCGAGGTGTAGGGGCGGTGGTTGACCTCGTCCCACACCGTGTTCCAGGCCATCACGTCGCGCAGCGCGTCCAGCGCTCCGGCCTGGGCCCCCGTTTGGCAGGGCAGGGCAGGTGCCTCGCCCGGCTCGGCCGCCAGCGCGCGGGCGCGCTCGACCGCCAGATCCGCCCGGTCGGCCACGGCGACGCCGATGCCGCCGTCGCGCATCATCTCCAGGTTGAAGCGCAGCACCAGCACCGGCGCGGACTCCGACCGCGAGGCGAGGTGGAAGTAGCCGTTGGTCTCGTAGTCTTCGGCCACGGCCTCGACCGTGGCGTGGCCGGTCACCTGCACCGGCGGCTCGGCGCTGGCCAGGGCGACGAAGCGGTGCCCGACCTTGACCACGGCGGCGCCCGCGGGGTCCCAGCGCACCACCTGCCCGTCCTCGGCCGACAGGCACAGGTTGAACCAGAACCGCAGGCCCCATTCGCCGGTCTTCACCGTGCGCCAGGTGCCGGACAGCTCGAACGGCCCGTGCTTGGCCCAGCGCCAGGCCAGGCCGGTGCCGGCATGGTCGAGGTCCAGCTCCACCAGGCTGCCGTCGAGGGCATGGCGGCCGTACTTGACCGACTTCGCCGGGTACAGCGTGGCGCTGCGGCTGCTGTCGGCATAGGCCAGCGGCGTCACCCGCACGCCGAGCGGCAGGAACACCATCTCGGCCGGGCGGCTAGACCAGGTGTTCCAGGCCCGGGCGAGCGGGACGGTGGTATCGCGCAGCATCTCAGCTCCAGGCCCGCAGGGCCGCTTCGGTGGTGACGATCTCCACCTGCTGGTCGAAGCGCGGCAGGATGAGGTCGAGCGTGGCGTGGTGGCCCGGCAGCGACGAGCTGGTCATGGCGTCGGCCACGGCGACGATGCGGAAGCCGCGGTCGATGCCGTCGAGGATGGTGCCGAGGACGCAGACATCCGTCTCCACCCCCGTGACGATCAGCGTGTCGGCGCCCAGCGCGGCCAGCCGGTCGACGAATTCCGGCGCGGCGAAGGCGGAATGGGTCGGCTTGTCGATGACGCTGCCGGGTTCGGCCAGGGCGGCGAGATCGGCCACCAGGTCCAGCATGCCGGGCGCCAGGTTCGGCCGGGTCACCGCGGCCCAGCGGGTGTAATAGCGGCGCCAGGTGCCGGGCGCGTCCTCCGCCCGCTCCGGCGTCACGAAGCGGGGGAACAGGGTGCGGCCCGCCTTGGCCAGCGCGGCGACGTTGGGGACGATGCCCATCAGCGCCGGAGTCGACCACACCGTGTCCTCGGCGAACAGGCGCTGCAGGTCGATGGCGATGTGGATGGTGTTCGGCGACAGCGGCCCGAAGCGCAGCATCAATCCTCCAGTGCGATGGTGTGGGCGGCGGACCAGCCCAGGGTGACGGACGCGCCGGGCTCCGGCGCCAAACCGTCCTGCGACCGGTTCTGGGCGAAGACCTTCAGCTCGCGCCCGTCCGGCCCGGCCAGCAGATAGGTCGAGACGGCGCCGGCATAGATCACCTGGCGCAACGTTGCCGGGATCGCATTCTCGAAGCTGTGGGCGGTGTTCGGGGCCAGAATCACCATCTTCTCCGGCCGCACCGCCAGGGTCATCTTCGACCCGGCCGCCGGCAGCTTACCCGCGACGCGGATGGTGCCGCCGCCCGGCACCTCGACGCCGCCTACGGCGACCGTGCCCTCCAGAAAATTGGCGTCGCCCAGGAACCCGGCGGCGAAGCGGGTGCGCGGCTGCTCGTAGATCTCGCCCGGCGCCCCGTCCTGCACGATCCGGCCGCGGTCCAGGATGGCGATGCGGTCGGACAGGGTCAGCGCCTCCTCCTGGTCATGGGTGACGAAGATGGTGGTCAGGCCGCTCTCGCGCTGGATCCGCTTCAGCTCGACCTGCATCTCCTGCCGCAGCCGCCGGTCCAGCGCCGACAGCGGCTCGTCCAGCAGCAGCACGGTCGGCTTGGTGACGATGGCCCGGGCCAGGGCCACGCGCTGCTGCTGCCCGCCGGACAGCTGCTTCGGGCTGCGGCTCTCGAAGCCGGACAGGCGCACCATCTCCAGCGCCTCGCGCGCCTCCTTGGCGGCGGAGGGGCCGCGCACGCCGCGCCGGTTCAGCCCGAACATCACGTTCTGCAGCACGGTCATGTGCGGGAACAGGGCGTAGGACTGGAACACCATGCCGATGCGGCGCTTCCACACCGGCACCCGCGTCACCTCCTCGGTGCCGATGCGCAGCTCGCCCTCATCCGGCACCACGAAGCCGGCGACGATGCGCAAGAGCGTGGTCTTGCCGGAGCCGGAGGGGCCGAGCAGGCTGGTGAAGCGCCCGGCCTCGAACGTCGCGCTGATCCGGTCCAGCACGGTGGCGGGGCCGTAGCGCTTGCTGACGGCCGTGACCTCAACCCCGTTAACGCCGCTCACGGGCGCCTCCCATGTTCGACAGCAGGGCGAAAGCCAGGACCAGGACCATCGAGGCGCCCAGCAGGATGGTGGAGATGGCGTTGATCTCCGGCGTGAAGCCCTTGCGGATGGCGGAGTAGATCTCCACCGGCAGGGTGGTGACGCCGGGCGTGGCCAGGAAGTAGGAGACCACGAACTGGTCCAGCGACACGGCGAAGGCGAACAGCGCCGCGGCGATGATGCTGGGCAGCAGCAGCGGCAGGGTGACGCTGAAGAAGGCGTGCAGCGGGGTGGAGCCCAGGCTCATCGCCGCCTCCTCCAGGTCGGCGCGCTGCGACTGGAGCCCGGTGCCGACCACCAGCACGACATAGGGGATGGCCAGGGCGACATGGCCGATGGTCATGGCGAACAGGCCGCGGCCGATGCCGGTGGAGAAGAAGAACACCAGCATGGCGGTGCCGGTGATCAGCCAGGGAATGGCGATCGGCGGCAGCAGCAGCAATTGCAGCAGCGACCGGCCGCGGAACTTGCGCCGCGACAGGGCCAGCGAGGCCGGGGTGCCGATCGCGGTCGCCAGGATGGCGGTGACGATGGCCAGGACCAGGCTGTTGCCGCTGGCCGACAGCAGCCGGTCATTGCCCGGCAGCTTGGCGAACCAGTCGAGCGAGAATTCGAAGGGCAGCTGGTACAGCGGCGAGGCGTTGAACGCCATCACCACCATCACCGCGATCGGCAGGTACAGGAAGGCGATGACGATCCAGAGATGGGCGAGGCCGAGCTTCTTCATGGCTGGGCCCCTCCCTGCTGCCGTTTCAGCACCGGCGCGGCCAGGGCGAAGATCGCCAGCACGATCGCCAGCATGGTGAAGGACAGGGCGGCGCCCAGCGGCCAGTTGAAGGCCTGGGTGAACTGGTCCTCGATCACCGTGCCCATGGTGACGCCGACCCGGCCGCCCAGGATGCGCGGCTCCATGAAGCTGCCGATCACCGGCACGAAGATCAGAACGGAGCCGGAGACCAGCCCCGGCGTCGCCAGCGGCAGGATGATCTTCCAGAACACCACCGGCGCGCGGGCGCCCAGGCTGCGCGCGGCCTCCAGGATCTGGTCGTCGATCGCCACCAGCGACAGGTAGCAGGTCAGGATCATGTAGGGCAGGTAGGCGTGCACCAGCCCGACCACGATGGCGGGGTAGGTGTACAGCAGCCCCAGCGGCGCCGCGTCCGGCAGGATCCAGTGATAGAGGCCGTCGATGATGCCGCCGTCGCGCAGCACCATGGTCCAGGAGAAGACGCGGACCAGCCCGTTGGTCCAGAACGGCAGGATGATCAGCAGGAACAGCACCTGCCGGGTGCGGCCGAAGGTGGAGCGGGCCAGGGCCAGCGCCGCCGGCAGGCCGACCGCGGCGCAGATCAGCGTGGTCCAGATCCCGATCGACAGCGAGGTCCAGGCGACGTCGCGCAGATAGGGCCGCTTGAGGAAGGCCAGGTAGTTGTCGAGGGTCCAGACGATCGCCCGGCCGCCGAACGGCGCCACCTTCAGGAAGGAGAATCCGAGCATCATCAGCAGCGGCAGGAAGATCGCCAGCGTCAGCCAGCCATAGGCCGGCAGCAACAGCCCCGCCGTGGCCAGCCAGCCGCGCTTCTCCGCCCCGCCGGCGGCGGGCGCGGTGATGGCGGAAGCAGTGGTCGGCGCCGCCAGCTCGGTCATCGGGTCTCGCCCCCTGTCACACGCAGATCCAACTCGACCTCCCGCATGCTACCGGCCGGGACAGCTCGCCCGCCCATCCTTCATCCCGCCCGCCCCTCTTTCATCCTCCCCCTCCCCTTGCGGGAGGGGGTAGGGGGAGGGGGCTCGTGCCGCCAGGGCGACGACGCAGGACTGATCCCGGCTTCGACACACCCCTCCCCCTAACCCCCTCCCGCAAGGGGAGGGGGAGAGTAAATGGGCAAGGCGGATTGGGACCCTCACCCCGCGTAGAACGCCTTCGTCTCCTGCCACAGATCCGAGAACGCCGTCCTCTGGTCGTCGCTCAGCGGCGACATGAACTGCAGCTGGGACAGGTACTCGGCCTTGTGGATCTGCCTGTTCAGGTCGTCGGCCGGCAGCGCCGCCATGGCCTTGGCGTTGGCCGAGGCCGGGGCGCCGACATTGGTGGCCCAATAGTCGTAGAAGCCGGGGTCGATCATGTAGTTGATGAACGCCAGACCCGACTCCTTGCGGGTGCTGGTGGCCGGCACCGACAGCCCGTCGATCCAGCCGATCCCGCCTTCCTTCGGCACCACGAAATCGACCGCCAGCTTGAAGTTGCGCTGCGACCGCACGGCCGCGCCCGACCAGTAGATCGAGACGTCGAACTCGCCGGCGGCGAAGGCCTTGTTCCACTGGTCCTCGCTGGACCACAGCAGCTTCACCCCGGGCTTCAGCGCCTTCAGCTTGGCGGCGACGGCGGCCATGTCCTTGGGCGCGTTGATGTCCTGGCCGGTCATCAGCGCGCCGATGCCGATCGCGGTGACGGCGTCGTCGAACAGGGCGACCCGGCCGGCCTGGGCCGGGTCGGCCAGCACCGAAAGGCTGTCGGCCTTCACCTTGTCGCGGCGCAGGCCCAGCGCGTTGATGCCCCACAGCCAGGACACGCCATAGGTCTTGCCGTCCTTGTGGAAATTGGCGTGGTCGCGCAGCGCCGGCGCCAGGTCGGCGGCGTTCGGCACCTTGGCCAGGTCCAGGGGCTCCAGCAGGTCCTCGGCCTGGGCCTGCAGGGTGCGGGCGCTGTTGATCAGCACCACGTCATAGGTGCCCGGGTTGGTGCGCAGCTTGGTCAGCATCTCCTCTTCGGAGTTGAAATAGTCGTGCTTGACCTCGATGCCGGTCTTCTCGGTGAAGGCCTTCAGGGCCCAGGCCTCGTCGGTGCCATAGCCCTGCCAGTTCAGGACATAGATGGTCTCGGCCGCCCGCGCCCGGCGCAGCGGCATGGCCCCGGCCAGCGCCCCGGCCCCGAGCAGGGCGCCGAACCGGCGCCGATTGAATGTGACGGACATGAAACGCTCCCCGACGGTTATTGTTTGTACACAAACGATGCTAGCGCGGGGTGGCGGGGGTTGTCAAATTGCGTTGGATGACGGGCGAGCAGGCAACTGCACAATGGCGAAGGTGCCTTTGCTCGAAAGGACCTCTAGATCCAGAATGTCGCCAAGTGACAAAGCCCTACGGTAAAGGCTTTTCAAAACAGAGTACTGACTCAACTACACCAGAAGGTCGCCCGTATGCACGTGAATGGCGATTGACGCCAGCCATAGAGCGCCTAAAGTGAAAATCTTCTCGCCTAGTTAAATTTAGATTGGCAGCCTTGGCCATTTCAGCAACGATGCTCGGCAGATCGTTGTGAATATCTTTATAGTATGAATCTTGAACCACCAATACCGCCTGTCCGCCGAATTTCAGAGAAATTGAGATATTAGAAAGAGATTTTGCCATTTTATCAAAATAATCAATATGTGTCTTATAATAATACCCACTTGAAGCTTTAGATGGGTGTGTTTTAATTTTTGACAAGAAAGCACTGCACTTTTCACCCCACGCTTCATTGGCGGCGATATTGTGGCGTGGGACTCGGGTGGACCCAAGCATTCGGCGACTCAAATCTTCCGTCGCCACATTTGTCAAAGGGTGCAGTACAGCTAGCTCGATACGTGTCGCGGCGCTATAATCGATACGTGTGCAATAAGGAGGCGACGTCAGTACCAAATCAACGCTTCCTTCGTCGAGCTTAGTTGATGTCGCATCGGCAAGAAAAAGTTTGGCTGCGGCATAATCGATCCTAGAATCACTGGTTCGACTAGAAAGGGATTCTGCCATATTCTTCAAACTGATGGCGAAAGTTGCCAGGAGCGCTTGGCGATCGGTTGAAATGCGCTGCTCGTCCTTGGGTTTTCTGAGCCAGGTGGGATTGGAGGATCGGTAGGGCGTGGCCATCTGGCGGCAAACGGAGAACAACGCCACATAGAAGGCCGCCGCCATGCTCGCCATCTTATCGAACCGCACTCCTTCACGAGTGAGGGTGAGCTCCCCGACAAGCTGGTCGCGGATTCGACGCTCTAATGCCCGGATCAAAGCCGCCGCCGGGCGGTCGAACCACCATAAGAGTGGATCGTCGAGTTCGAGAAAGCGGCTATCAGCTCGGATGCCATCTATGATTTTTCGAGCCAACGGCTCTAAGGCATCTGCTTCTGATGGCGGCAGCAAACGGGCTCGAGCGATAATGACCATTACCGGATTGAGATCAAAGCCACACGATTTGATGCCAAGCTGGTAGGCCGAATAGGTTGTTGTGCCGCTGCCGTTCCACGGGTCGAGAACCATTGAATCCACAGGTAGATGCGCGCTTTTTAATAGTGCACGTGCAAAGCTTTCTGGATAACCTGCATAGTATGGGAAAAATCCATTCCACCCGCGCTGCGCCTGTGGTGTAAGTTTTGGTGATTCAATTACAAGTGAATTAGAGGCCGGCATCTCAAAAAATGCTCGTGCGGGCAGGGGAGACGTTCATTATTTACGGCACCGTGGGAAAGTATGACTGCGCATCGCTGATGCGCAGGCCGGGCGAACGATCGATTCCAACGGTAACCATATCAGAACTCCTGGCGGCAGAACGATCTTTCTATGCGGTTAGCAAGAGGTGAAATTGTCCGATATCGGCTAGCCATTCGTCGAGCAACGTATATGGACGACCGGGAAGCAGTTGATCGACCACCATCCAGGCTTCGGTGGGCGGGGATAGCCCACGTGCGCTCCCAAGCGCGAGGACGGCAGCAGCGGTTTGAACATTTCGATGCGCAAAAAAGTGTCGCGCTCGCGAAAGTTCGGAAAACGCAGTGGAATTGATGCTCAATGCATTGCTGACCGAACCAAGATTCGACAAGCCAGCCGCTACAGCTACCTGCATTACGCGCGCCGGCTGCCGCAGGACAGCCTCGTCACGTCGCTCTATGACGCTGCTAGAAAAGCGTTTTGACTTATTAGGTTCCAATATATTGAGAATATATCTCACTGCATCTTGTTGATTTATATTTCCGACACTATGATTAACTCTCATGCCTGTCGCCGTCTTGCATCTAAGAAGTGAAGATACGAGAAATTCTCTCTGTAAATTTATTATTAAATTGTCTAGCTCGATTATTGCCCAAGTTATGGCTGAATTCCTCCTATAGATATCGGATTTTGGGCAGGCACTTATGACTTGCCTAATTTTCGATATCCGGCGGCGAACGCAAAAATTTATCTTCGATAAATCTGATACTATTCTCATATTTACGATGACTCTCCCACAGCCGAATGTAAATAAGCTAGTCGGATTTCCCTCGGCTCTTTCACATTTGTCTTTTCGGCGCAAGCCTTTACAAAAGGATGCGTTGCGTATTCATCGCCACCATCCAGGAGGGCCAGGAGATCACCGAGGTCTACGCTATCGATGTCGCCTGAAGAGGCGGCGTGACTCCGACCATTCTCAATCGCTGTAGTGAGGCCTGCGTTCTCCGTTTGATGTGCCGCGTGTGCGAGAACCAAAGTGTAAAAGATATGAGCCTTACAAAGATCCGAGCCTTTGAAATCACCTAAATCGAGTGCTGCGTCTAGCGCAGCGCGTATCTTCCTCCCCAATTCCTCTTCCTGTGGAAAATCTTTATCAAAAGAATTATATATACTATCAAGTTCTTTCGACTTTGTGGTATGAATACCGTTTATCATAGCAAAAATTACGTCGGTTATAAATTTATAATCCGACATTCTAATAAAATCTCTTGCGCTCATAACTTCAGAATCGAGAAGCTTACCCTTATATTCCGTTGCGATGCCGTTTATAAACCACTTAAATGGTCCTTGATAACGAGCATGCCTCTTCTCTTCTTCATTAAGCGGAACATTATTTGAATTCATGCGTCGGAAGGCTTCTCTTACATCCGAATCGGTAGCTCCTGTAAATTGATCAAGAGGAAGGGAGTAGGAGAGAAAGGATTCTTTATATTCATCAGACAAAGCATTGTAATTTTTCCCCTTTAGTTCATCAGTTTCGATATTTTTTGAGAGTCTAAGTTTATTGTTAAAAAAATCGCGTAGAGCCATGCTACGTTGCTGACCGTCAACAATTTCTTTTATGGACTGTTTCGTCTTTAGCGTAATTTTTGAGTGAAGGAAAATCTTGGGTATTGGGTACCCAAGAATTATGGATTCTATAAAAAATGATCTTGCCTCGCCTCTCCATATCTTGGGGCTCCTTTGGTATTCTTGATTAACTATAATTTTATTATCATTGATATCGTTGCAGTAGTCTCCTACTGCCATGGGTGACGCAAAGGCTTTCATCATCCGCGCGCGTCCTTCGATTATAGCGCTAACGCACTTACCGCTACCAATTTGGGCCGATACATCCTACTTGTCGACCAAGTAGCAAGTCCATTCTAGTATCTATGGGCTTCGCGGCGAATAGCCCAGCATGCCGGCCTCCTTCACGCCCAGGCCATCCGGCATCGCCGTATTGCATTGGGCCCAAAGCGCAAGATTCTCACCCCTATCCCTCCGTCACCTCCCCCAGCAGCCCCTTCAAATGCGCGATGTCCCCGCGCAGAAACGGCAGCACCTCGTCGCCCATGCGCTGGCCCTTGCCGCTCGGGTGGCTGTACTCGGCCGGCAGGCACCAGGCCCCCGAATAGCCGACCTTGCGCAGGGCCTGCACGAAGTCGCGCCAGGAATAGGCGGCGTGCTGGTGCGTGGTCCAATGCACCTTGTAGACCGCCTCCTCCTCCGGCGCCGTCAGCCGGCGCTGATAGGCGCTCTTGAAGTTCACCAGGCGCAGCCGGTCGGACAGGATGTCGACCGCGAGATCCGTCGGCTCGCCCGCCACGCCGCAATGCGCCATGTCCAGCACGGCGCAGACATGCTTCGGGTCGTAGCGCTCGATCAGGTACAGCACCCCCGCGGCGCTGCCGATCTGGGCGCCGGAATGGTTCTGGATGCCGATGGCCACGCCGTGGCGCTCCAGCGCCGGCAGCAGCGCGTCGAACCGGCGGCGGCAATCGTCGACCGTGGCGCGGAAGCCGACCGCTGGGTCGATCGCGACGCAGATCCGGATCATCGGCACCCCGGCCTCGCCGCAGGCGGCGACCGTGGCCTCGTCGATCGACCCGGCGATGCTGCGGATCGACAGGCCGCGCGCCGCCAGGGTGCGGGCGGCGGCCGGCAGGCCGGCGGCCGCGGTCTCCGGCGTCACCTGGTAGCCGGGGCGCACCGGCAGCTCCACCCCCTGGAGGCCGAGCCCGGCCACCGTGTCGGCCAGCTGCGGCAGCGGGCCCGTCCAGGGCTTGGTGAACACGGTCAGGATCGGCTCGGACACTGTTTCCTCCAGGGGATGCGGGGCCGGCGGGGTGAGGGCGGATGGTTTCGGGTCAGGTCACGCGGACAGGGCCGTGCGTGGCCCCCGGGCTTGGCCCGGGGATTGCGGGAGCGTTTCGGAATGGCTTCCGCCCTTCCGATATGGAGTTTTTTATCCTCCCCCTCCCCCCGCGGGAGGGGGTAGGGG